>JAEUKM010000341.1 GCA_016793085.1 Rhodospirillaceae bacterium | reverse complement strand
GAGGATTTTCTAGCTAGACGCAGCGCTGCCGCAGAATCTTTTTCGAATGGCGACGCAGCATCTTTTCTCGCCCTTATTCCAACCCAGGGCGAGGTTACTTTCCATAGTCCGGATGGAACGTCGTTGCTTGGCGCTACCGCGGTGAAAACAGTCTTTGCCAGCCATGCCGCTTCGTTCCGGCGGGGAGGGGAAAGCCGCTTTGAAATTCTTCAGAAGGGCGCTAGCGGCGATCTCGGATTCTGGACCGGCGCCCAGATCGCTCGAGTACATATAGCCGGGCGAGAAGAACCTCAGGAAATGCGTATCCGCATCACCGAAGTCTTTCGGCGTTTTGCGGGCGCATGGATGCTCATTCACCGCCATGCCGATCTTGCGGCCCCGCGGCCAGAGGGTTGACCCCCTGATTCGCGTCGTTCCGGGCCAAAACCCCTGCTTGCTCATCCTCCCCGGACCCTCATGAGCCCCGGTGGCATTGACTCATTACGAGCTATAGATATATTATACGTATATCTAGTGACGAATTATAGGGTGTGGGGATGGTGTCGACACTGAAGAATGTGCGGCCTGCGGCACGCGCGGCAGGGACGGTCGACAGTTTCCTGGAATCGATCGGCCCAGGTCTCGACAAGGGCGAACTGCCAGCACGTATCTTTGGCGATGCCGAAGTCCACGCCACCGAGCTCGACCGGGTCTTCGCCCGCGGCTGGGCTTTCGTCGGCCATGAGACTGAGATTCCCAAGAAGGGCGACTATGTCCTGCGCCCCATCGGCGAGGACCAGTTCATCGTCGTTCGCGACGAGGATGGTGTTATCCGGGTGCTGCTGAACAACTGCGTTCACCGCGGTGTTACACTTTGCCGTGCGGAGAAGGGTAACACTTCGCACTTCCGCTGCCCGTACCATTCGTGGGTCTACAAGACCTCGGGCGAATGGATGGGCGCGCCGCTGCGCAAACGCGCCTATAAAGAGATCGACGCGAAGAGTTGGGGATTGAAGGCCGCGCCACATGTGGAGACGGTGCATGGGCTGATCTTTGCCTCACTCAATCCCGACGCTGTCCCGCTGGACGACTATCTGGGCGGCATGCGCTGGTACCTGGATGCGCTGTTTAATCTCAATGAAAGCGGCTTGACAGTGCTCGGCGATCCGCAGCGGTGGAAAATCTCCGCCAATTGGAAGTCCGCGGCTGAGAACAATATCGGCGATGCTTACCACGTGCCGTCGCTGCACCGTTCGGGCGAAGACATCGGCATCTTCCCGGATATTGAATCCGGTGGTGCCGGTGGCGCCTGCCGCCACCTTTACTTCGACGAAGGCCACGGCATGATCCTCAGTGAAGGTTTTCTGCCAGAACCCATGTGGCATAAAACGGGCTTCCCGAAGGATATCGCCGCGACCTTTCAGCTTGATCGTCTCAAGCCGGAACAGAAGGACTTCCTTGAAAGCTATGCTCTGACAGCAGGGACGATCTTCCCCAATCTTGGAATCGCCCGCGTGCCGGCCTCTGCCTATGCGGGCGCGCCGCCAGTGATCTTCACCGTCTTGCGTATGTGGCAGCCCTGCGGGCCGGACGCTTTCATCAACTGGAATTGGATCCTGGGGCTGAAATCGGCGCCGGAGCAGTACAATAAGGACGCCTATGCCGCCTCACTGGCGATGCTCGGACCGGCGGGTGTTTTCGAACAGGACGACAGCGTCGTTTGGGAAGGCTTGCCCGCTGCCGGCCGATCCGCCTTTTCGCGCAATCGGCGCATGAACATCAACTATCAGCTCGGGCTGGAGGGAATGAGCGAATACGAGATCGACTCCAAATGGAAATGGCCGGGCCACGCCACTACGACCGCTTTGGGTGAGGCGCCTCAGCGCGCATTCTATCGCCGGTGGCTGCGCGACATGACCACGTCCTGACGCCAAACAGAGGACGACAATTTATGGATCGTTTCGCTTCCACCGATGTGCAGATCAAGTGCGTCCAGTTCCTCTATCAGGAGGCAGAATATCTGGACGACCGCCGTTTTCGTGACTGGCTTCAACTGCTCACCGACGACATGACCTATGAGATGCCGGTGCGCCTGACCCACGAGTTCGGCAACCGCGAGCAGGATTTCAGCGACAGCGGCTTCCACATGAAAGAGGGCTACCGCACCCTAGCGATGCGCGTGGATCGGCTTTACACGGAACGCGCCTACGCTGAGGACCCACCTTCGCGCACAACCCGCATGATCTCCAATGTGCGGGTTCAGCCCCTCAGGGTCCCTTCCGAGTTGGATGTCAAAAGTAACTTCTCTTGCTATCGCGCGCAGGGCGATGCGACGACCTTCGATCTGTTCACGGGTGAGCGTCGGGACGTCCTCCGTCTGGTCGATGGAACGCTGAAGCTTGCGTCCCGCCGCGTACTGCTCGTGCACACCACCCTGCCCACGAACATCGGCCTGTTCTTCTGACACAGCCGCATGCTGGAGGTTATTCGATGGCTGATTTCAAGGACCTCCGCGACTACCTCGGCCGGCTGCGGGCGAAGCTGGGCGACGGCGCCGTGCAGGATTTGTCCGGCGCGCACTGGGACCTGGAGATCGGCTGCCTGAGTGAGCTCAGCGCCCAGCGCACCGGTCCGGCGCTGCTGTTCGATGATATTCCAGGCTCGCCTTCCGGCTTTCGTGTGCTTACCAACTACATGGGCACGGTCCCGGCGTGCGCGGTGGCGTTGGGGTTGGAGCCGGATACGCCGGGGATCGAGATTGTCCGCACCTGGAAGGAGCGCAGCCGCAGTCTGAACCTGATTCCGTTCGTCAATGTGGGCGCGGGGCCGATTACCCAAAACGTTACAGAGGGAGACAAGGTCGATCTCACCCGTTTCCCGACACCCAGATGGCACGAGGATGACGGCGGCCGCTACATCGGTACCGCCTGCCTTGTGATCGTTCGCGACCCTGATACGGGCTGGATCAACGTCGGTACCTACCGTGGCTGTGTGCAGGGCAGGGACCGCCTGTCATTGTGGATGCTGAAGAATCATGGCCGGGCCATCGCCACGAAGTACTGGGCGCGAGGCCAGGCCTGTCCGGTCGCTGTGGTGGTTGGCTGCGACCCGATCCTTGCGACGGCTGCGGCCATGACGGCACCGGAAGGCGTTTGCGAATACGATCTCGCGGGCGCCTTGCGCGGCCGGCCGGTGGAGGTGCTCTACCCGCCGGGCAGCCAGTTGCCCGTGCCGGCTCACGCGGAGATCGTGATCGAAGGCGAGGTGGCCTCGCCCGAAGTAGAAGCAGTGCTGGAAGGTCCGTTCGGTGAATGGACCGGCTACTACACACATTCTGGCCCCGAACCGTTTGTACGTGTGAAGCGGATTATGCACCGCAACGACCCGATCATTCTCGGCTGTCCACCGATGATCCCGACCATCACCCCTGGCGATCAGGCGGTGCCGATGTACGGCGCCTCGATTGCCTGGGAGCACCTGGATCGATCCGGCGTCGAAAACGTCACCGGCGTCTGGGCCTATGGGCGCCAGCTAATGGTGGTCATCGCGGTCAAGCAAACCGCGCCTGGCCAGGCGCGGCGTGCGCTGGAAACCGCGGCTGCCAATCCGCGCAATTCCGGCGGCATGCAGCGCTTCTTCGTGGTGGTGGACGATGACATCGATATCACGGATCTGGAGCATGTGCTCTGGGCGATCTGCACGCGGACGCGGCCGGTGGAGACCATCAACATTATCGATTCTCAGACCACAATCATCGATCCGCGCCTGGCCCCCGACCGTCGCGCCGCCGGCGATCTCTCGATGGGCAAGGTGCTGATCGACGCCTGCAAGCCGTTCGACTGGATTGACCAGTTTCCGATCCAGAACAGGTTCCGGGACGACTACCGCGACGAGATCCGCACACGGTGGTCCTCGCGCCTACCCCTTTAAAGCGTGAAGTCACCCATAATGAGAAAAACATGACACGGCTGCGCGTTCTTTCGTGCCTCTCTGCAATAGCAAGCTTGAGCGAAAACGAGTCTCGAACTCACATCTCCGTGAAAATATAATACATATATTTATACATTGACAATCAGGACAACCTGTATATGAGCTTTACAGAAGTCTTCATGCTCGCCATGCGCGTCGACGGAAGTGAATCGTCTGGGAGGATCGCTTGAGCGCGGAGACCACATTGGATCGGATGGGGGATCGAACGGGGCCAGATCAAAGCGATACAGCTCGGGTGTCCGTCCCTGTGTCTCGGATTCCTGCCTATTCTTGGTACGTCCTCACGCTCCTCACATTGATCTCCTTGCTGGCGTCATTCGACCGGAGTCTCGTATCGGTCGTCATGGAGCCGATCCGCACCGAGTTTAATCTGAGTGATCCTCAACTCGGCTTTCTTGCAGGCCTGGCCTTTGGCCTTCCCTTCGCGCTATCTAGCCTGCCGTTCGGATACATGATCGACCGGCTGAATCGCCGGAATTTGATCGCATGTGTCGTAGCACTGTGGAGCATGATTACCGCGTTCTGCGGATTGGCCCAAAACTTTACCCAGCTTCTTCTCGCGCGTATGGCTGTTGGATCTGCCGAGGCGGGATTCCCGGCCACACAGTCCCTGATCAGTGACTATTTTCCCGCCAAGAAGCGCCCCATGGCCCTTGGTATTTTCATGTCGGGCGGGCCCACCGCGTTTCTGCTCACCTTCGCGCTCGGTGGATGGGTGGCGCAGGAGTGGGGTTGGCGCGCTGTCTTTTGGATGGCGGGTCCGCCAGGCGTGATCCTGTCGCTGCTGTTCTTCTTTACCGTGCGTGAGCCGCAACGCGGCGCTCTTGAGAGCAATCCTGAAGCGATCAAAGAGCCTGCCCCGCCATTCCTCCAGACGCTAAAATTTCTCTTCGCTCAGCGCGCGTTTTTACACCTCTTTATCGGCTATGCCCTCATTGCGGCCAGCAATGCAAGTTTCTGGTCCTGGATTGGATCGCTGCTAATTCGTGTGCATGGGCAGGGGTTGCGAGATGCCGGCCTTTATGTCGCCGTCTGTGGGGGGTTGTTTGGCTTTGTCGGTTCTATTCTCGGCGCGGCCGCCGTAGGGCGCCTCGGCATGCGCGGCATGAAGCCTGTACTTACTTTTATCGCGATTGCTTCCATGATGCTCATGCCGTTCGGCATTGCGATGTCGCTCGCGCCATCACTGAATGCGACACTCGTTCTCATGGTAATCGTCGGTATTGTGAAATCGTGTACGCCTGGACCCGCGCAGGGCGTTATCATCAGCCTTGCGAAAACGCGCATGCGCGGTGTCGCACTGTCCTTGCTCAGTCTTGCGGGCACGGTTCTTGGCTTCGGTGTCGGCCCCTTTATAACGGGCTCAATCAGCCACTTTCTTGGTGGCGGCACTGCCATCCGATACGGGCTCGCTAGCCTTTTTTTGATGAATCTGTGGGCGGGGCTTCATTTTCTTGCAGCCCGGCGGACAGTGGAGGCTGAGCTAAGTGTCGTCAACGACAAGCCAGCTCATAGCTAGCAAACGAATAGCTAGCAAATATTTCATGACAACTACTTAGCTCGGTCGATCCTTGAATTCCAAGGCTCTCCTGCACGGCCGTTTGTCGCGCAAATTTCAACCGAGCTCCCTTCGGCGCGATAATCTTGCCAAGCGTGCGCGGGATGGCTGCCCACGTCGATACTCTTGGCGTGGCCTTCCGCTTTTAAGCCGCGCCTTGCTCGCAGATGCGAGACGCTCTTGCGAAATCAGACGCGGCTTGACAGTTAGTCGAACGAGTGACTAACTAGCGGCGGCTATCGGGGAGGATAGACAATGGCAACATCGAAATATTGGAGCCTGAGCGGACTAATGCTCACGCTTGCGGCGGCGATCACTCCGTTTGAGGCGACATGGTCGCAAGACGCGGGGTTCGGTGTTGAGGAAATTATCGTCACGGCGCAAAAGCGCGCGGAAAGCCTCCAGGATGTACCGATTTCCATTGTCGCTGTCTCTGCGGCCGCTTTAGAGAAATCCGGCGTCACCACGCTCGATGCCTTGCAGCGTCTTGCGCCGGGCTTGACCATTTCCGCGGTCGGAAGCGGCTTTGTCAGTTACACCTACATCCGCGGCGGCGGCACAAACCAGATCGACACAGGTTCGGACCCCAGTGTGGCCTATTTCGTCGACGAAGTTTATGTGGGCGGAACGGCTGGCCTGCAGTTTGACTTGTTTGATATCGAGCGTGTTGAAGTTTTGAAAGGTCCGCAAGGCACGTTGTTCGGGCGCAATGCCGCTGTCGGCGCCATCAGCGTAACAACCAAGCGGCCATCTCCGGATTTCGGCGCTACGGCAGACATCCAAGGCGGCAAGTATGGTGACTTTGCGCTGCGGGGCAGCGCGACGGGACCGCTGAGCGGTAACGACAATTTATCATACCGGCTCTCGGCGGGGTACAAGCGCCGCGATGCCTATACGGACAATCTGGCCGGTACGGGTGACCCCGGGGATGTGGACAGCCTCGGCGGACGGGCGCAGTTGCAGTACGAGGACGACGGCCTGACAGTGCTGTTGTCGGCCGATGGCTTACGCGCGCGTAACGGCATGACAAATCAGTTCATCTCGACTGCGAATAAAAGCGGCCTCGTCAGTGCCGCCGTTATTCCAACCCTTCCCACGAACGAAAGCTTTTATAGGCATTACTACAATGCCGTCGGCCATGAAGATCAGGACGCGGCATCGCTGACGGGCCGGATCGAAGCCGAAACGGCAATCGGTACGTTTACTTCGATCAGCGCCTATCGGCGTAACACGTTTGACCGTGTGCAGGACCAGGATGCGACGCTGGCGCCGTCATTTCTTCTGACATCGAAAGAAAAAGATAAAACATTCAGTCAGGAGTTTCGCCTCGCCGGAGAGGGTGAGGCGTACCGCTGGTTGACGGGGCTCTACTACTATCATGGCCGCGTAGATCAGAACTTCCTGGTCAATGCGGGCCCGGCATTCCCGACGGCTGTGGTGCAGAATACCTTTGCGACAGATGTTGGCCGCATCACGGCCAACAGTTATGCCGCGTTCGCGCAGTTTACGTATGATTTCACAGATGATTTGGCTTTAACGCTCGGTGGGCGTTATACGAAAGACAAAAAGAGGAACGTCCGCTCGGTTAAAGGATTCCTGGCGCCTGCGCCTTTTACGGTTACGCCGCGCGACACGTGGGAATCTTTTGATCCGGCGGTTACGCTGACTTTCGACATCTCGCCGGATGTGATGGCCTATGCATCCTACAGGCAAGGGTACAAGAGCGGCGGCTTCCAGGCTTTGCTGGTGGCGACACCGGCCCTGGCGTCGACGCCGTTCTCGCCGGAGAAGGTCGATTCCTACGAAGTCGGCTTTAAAAGCAGTGCGCTGGACCGCCGGTTCACCTTGGACAGCGCTTTATTCTGGACCGATATCACCAACCAGCAAATTCTTCGCATTACCGGTACGGCGGTTCAGACGATTGATAACGCCGGCGCGACGCGGACAAAAGGCGTCGATCTCAGCATGGCGCTGATGCCTGCGCCAGAATTACGGCTTGATGCCAGCATGACTTACCAGGAAGCCCGTTTCCGGGTTTATCAGAACGGCACAGTCAGCTATGCCGGCAACGCGCAGCTCCGCTCGCCGGATTTTACCGGCGCGTTCAGTGCCGAATACACTGTTGCGCTGGCCAATCAGGCGGAGTTGATCTGGCGCGCTGAATACACGCGCCAGTCACGTGTTTACTTCGATGCGGCCAATACCCAGGTCGTGGGAATATTCCAGCCCGGTTTTGGGCTGCTGAACGGCCGTATCACATATCAGCCCCAGAATGCGGATTGGTCGGTTTCGGCCTGGGCCAAGAACCTCGGCGGCACCACGTATTACCGCAACGTCGCGCCATCCGGGCTGACGGGCTTGGCAGTACCGGGCGATCCGTTCACCTTTGGATTGTCCGCGCGCGTCTCGCTGGACTAGGCGTTATGAAGCTGGTCACTTTCTCGCGCGGCGGCGCTGCGCATCTCGGCGCTCTTTTACCAAACGATGCGGTGCTTGATCTCACAAAATCCTGCGCGGGCGTAGCGTACAGCTCGATGCAGGCACTGATCGAAGCCGGAGAGGAAGCCTGGGCGCGGGCACGCAAGGCGGTGGCGCACCCGGAGGCAAGCGCACTTCATGACCGCCGTGATGTGAAGCTGCTGGCTCCGTTGCCGCGTCCGATCCGCCTGCGCGACTGCTGCCTTTTCCTGGAGCACATGGAAAGGGCCATGGCGAAATTGGCGCGTATGCTTGCCGATGCCGAGCCCGATCCGGCTGCCGCGCACGAGGCCTTGATGGCAACAGGTAAGTACACGCTCAAGCCGATCTTTAAGTCGCAGGTGATTTATTATAACGCCGACAACCTCGCCATCAGCGGACCGGACGACGAAATTCCATGGCCTGCGCAATCCAAGTGGATGGACTATGAACTGGAGTGGGCGTGCGTTGTTGGCCGCACCGGCCGCGATATCACACCTGAGAACGCGCGCAGTCACATCTTCGGCTATACGATCTTCAATGATTGGTCGGCGCGCGATATCCAACTGGCCGTTATGGACGTAAATCTCGGGCCGGGCGAAGGCAAGGACATCCCCGGGAATGGCCTTGGTCCCTGCATCGTCACGGCCGACGAACTGACCGATCCTTACAACTTGACGATGACCGCGCTGGTGAACGGCGAAGAATGGTCGCGCGGGTCCACTGCGACCATGCATCACAGTTTTGAGGATGCCATTGTCCAGTTCAGCCGTGGAAAAACGCTGCACGCCGGCGAAGTGATCGGGTCGGGAACGGTCTTGAGCGGCTGCGGCTTTGAACTGGGCCGCCGGCTTGCGCCGGGCGATGCCGTCCAACTTGAAATCGAGAACATCGGAATTTTGCGCAACCGCCTTGGTGCCGCGCAGCCTCAATAATCACGGCAAAGGAACTTAAGATGCCCAGCGCTATTCGACGGATTGTGACCGGTTATAACTCTTCAGGCGCATCCAACATTACCTTCTGCGGGGATGCCGCGAACGTGCTTGACAGTCCGGCATGGCCTGGATCGCGGGTGACGGAACTGTGGTCCACGACCGATATGCCGGTGGACAATACGGGCAATACAGATCTGGGCGCGCGCCCGATCCGGCACGACCCGACGCCCCATGGTTCAATTTTCCGTGTTGTCGAGATTCCGCCCGAGGCCGGCGTGAAAGTGGATACGGCAAAGGCTTTCGCCGATCTCGGCAGTACCAAACTGCCGACCGCCAAAGACACGGCCAAGCATCCGAGTATGCATGCGACTGATTCTATCGACTATCTGGTCGTGATCTCGGGCGAAATGCACATGATCATGGAAGACGGCGAAGTGCTGTTAAAGCCGGGTGACTGCATCGTGCAGCGAGGCACCAAGCACGCATGGGCCAATCGAGGAACCGTGCCCTGCATCATGGCTGCAATTTTGATCGACGCCAAACCCGTGGTCTAAAATGCGCGTTATCGATTACTTCTATCAAGGCGTGCTGCGCGGCGAAGGGCGCGCGGCGTTCATCGAAGATGGCAACACCGTATCCTGGGCCGAAGCCAAGGATGTCGTGGAACATCTGTCGGAAGCGCTGCATGGCGCGGGCATACCGCTCGGGGCGCGTGTGGGGGTTTGCAGCCCTAACTCTGCTTCGGCCTTTTTGGCCATCCTTGCGGCATTCCGCGCAGGCGCCTTGTGGGTTCCCGTCAATGCCCGCAACAGTGTCGAGGCCAATCAGCATTGGCTGGCCCTGGTGGGCTGTCAGGTTCTCTTTTACCACAGCAGCCTTGAACGCGAGGCTTTGGCGTTACGTGCCGCTATGCCGCTGCCGAAGATGTTGATCTGCCTGGATCGAGACGGGCCCGATGGCGTGCTCTCGCTTGCGCGGTTTCTCGATGGGCCCCGCGTTGCGGTTCCCGAAGTACCGGATGGCCACGATGTTCATGCCAGCATGTTCCCGACGGGGGGGACGACCGGGCTTTCCAAAGCGGCGGAATGGACGCTGCGCACGTGGGAAAGCCTGATTTCGGCGTTCTGGCAATGCCTGCCGCTGGATGAACCGCCGGTTCACCTCGTTGCCGGGCCCATGACGCATGCCGCCGGCGGATTGGCGCTGTGCGCGATGCCGGGTGGCGCAACCAACGTCATCCTGAAACAGCCGAGCCCAAGGTTGATCTTGGAATCGATTGAGCGCCACAAAGTGACGCATCTCTACCTTCCGCCGACTCTCATCTACAGTCTTTTGGCCGAGCCCGATGTCCGGCGGTTTGACTATACGTCTCTGCGTTACCTCGTCACGGCGGCCGCGCCGATTGCCCCGGCCAAACTGCGCGAAGCCATGGACGTCTTTGGCGATGTGATTTGCCAATCCTATGGCCAGGCCGAAGCGCCGATGTTCCTGACATTTCTGAGCACGCACGACCTTAAGTCCGGCCCGCCGGAGCGATGGGCGAGCTGCGGCCGCGCAACCTTGAATGCGCGGGTCGAGATCATGGACCCGGATGGAAAAATATTGCCGCCGGGATCGCGCGGCGAAATCGTGACGCGCAGCAGCCTCGTCATGGCGCGGTACCGCGATAATCCCAAGGCGACCGCCGCCGTTTCGGAGCACGGTTGGCACCATACCGGTGACGTTGGCTACCGCGATAACGACGGCTTCTTTTATATCGTCGACCGCCTCAAGGACATGATCATCACGGGCGGGTTTAACGTGTTCTCGGCGGAGATCGAGCAGGTGGTGCTGGAGCATCCCGGAATTCTGGAATGTGCGGTGATCGGCGTGCCCGATCCCAAGTGGGGAGAAGCGGTGAAGGCCATCGTCGAGCCCAAGCCCGGCGCATCTGTCACGGAAGCGGACGTGATCGCGCTGGTCAAACGCAAGCTCGGCAGCGTTCATGCGCCAAAATCTGTCGAGATTTGGGACCAGCTACCGCGAAGCCCGGCCGGCAAGGTTCTCAAGCGCGATATTCGCGACAGCTTCTGGCGCGGCCATGAGCGAGCGGTTTAAGAAAGGACGGGGCCATGAGTCAGGACGTATATATCTTAGGCGCATTCACGACGACATTTGCCCGCCGCGCCGAAGCGACGATGAAAGCCCTGACCCGGGAGGCTTACCTCGGGGTTCTTGCCGACGCGCAGCTTGAAGACGGGCGGGACATTGCGGCGGCGTGGTTCGGCAACTGCCTGATGGATTACTGGGGCCAGAACGTCATCCGCGGCAACGTCTGTTTCATACCGCTGGTGCGGGAGAAGCTGTTTCCGGACCGCGCACCCATCATCAATGTCGAGGGCGGATGCGCCACAGGCAGTATCGCGCTGGCCGCCGCTGCCAAGGAAATCCGCGCCGGTGATGCGGACCTGACGCTCGCGGTTGGGATCGAGAAACTCCATGACCCCGTAAACCCGGCTAAAATGATGGCGGCGTTTGCGGCCGGGCTTGACCAATTCGACCCGTCCGAATGGCAACAAAATTATGCCGATATTGCCGATAAGTCCGGTGTTCCGTTTGCGCCCGGGCCGGGCCGGACTTTGGCGATGGATACATATGCTCTTCAGGCCAATTACCACATGAAGCGGTATGGAACGACCGTGGAACAGATCGCGGTGGGTGCTGCAAAGAACCATAACTTCGGCGCGCTCAATCCCAAGGCGCAGTACAGGTTTGAAACGACCGTCGAAAAAGTGTTGGCCGACCGCCCGGTCGTGACACCCCTGACGCGCTCGATGTGTGCGCCGATGGGCGACGGCGCGGCGGCTGTTCTGCTGTGTTCGCGCCGGTATCTGGATAGCGTGTCGGCACGCGTGCGCGACCGCGCCGTCCGTCTGCGTGCATTTGCCTTGACGGGCGGCAAATACCGCGAACCCGATGAGCCGAGTTTGACACGCGAAGCCGCCGACCGCGCCTATGCCGCCGCGGGTATAAGCCCGAAAGATATCAACGTCGCGGAAGTGCACGATGCGACGTCATTCTGTGAAATCTACCAGGCTGAGATGCTGCGGTTCTGCGGCGAGGGCGAGGGCGGTGCTTTCGTCGGTTCGGGCGCAACATCGGCAGGCGGCGTGCTGCCGATTAATACGTCGGGTGGTCTGGTGTCGAAAGGTCATCCGATTGGCGCGACAGGATTGTCGATGGCGTATGAATTGGTCACCCAATTGCGCGGCGAGGCCGGGCCGAGGCAGGTGAAGGGGGCGACTTTAGCCCTTCAGGAGAATGGCGGGGGCGTCATAGGCCTGGAGGAGGCTGTTGCTGCGGTTTCGATTTACGAGCGGATACGCTAGGTTGCGACGGCGCCTCGGCGAGGCAAAGCTCTTTGATTCCTGCGGCGATAAAGCGCACCAGGCGCGTGCTGACGGCTTCGAAATCCTGCGATGAGGCAGCGCCATCGGTGATGCGCTTGATTCTGTCGACGGGCACTTCTGCACAGGATTCAGCCATGATCCCGATCATGAATTGGTAAGCGTAACCGATATCCTTGATGCCCGCGCCGGGCAGCGCTTCCTGAAGCCACCCCAGAAACTCGCGCGCCGTCGGCTCGCTCTTGTTCATCATGAATTGCTTGTAGAAATGCGGAGTGTAGAGCAGATGCCCCTGAAGCAGCGAATAGCTTCGCCAGCCCTTATCCCGCCCCATGGCGCGTTCCATGTACGGAACAACGATACTTTCCACCACCGCCTCAAGCGATGGCTTTCCGTTGGGCGATGCTGTACGCGCGGCGGCATATGCTTGACGCCGCGCCTCGGTGACCTCATTCCACCGGCGGCGGATCACCTCGTCCAACAGGCTGTTTTTGGATCCGAAATGGTAATTGACGCTGCCGATCGTGTCGCCGGACCGCGCGACAATTTCTCGCGTCGAGGTGCCGTCAAACCCTTTGCTGGCAAACAAGTATTCCGCCGCATCCAGAATTCGCTCGCGTGTCCCCGTTCTCGGCGCCGCCATCGTTTACTGCCCTTAAAGCTCGATAGGAATGAAATACGCCAACGCCTTTCCGATGTCGAGCAGTTGATTAACTCAAAGGGGTGTGACTCTCATGCGCGTGAAACGTCATGACGGGGACTGGTGCCGGCTTAGATAGCGTGGCGGCCGAGTTCAGGTCGCGCTGGCCCGTTGTCGCGGGGGCGGTGCTGGGGATTGGCGTGGGAATCATCGCCTTGCCCGCGCCGGCCATTGGCGTTTTTATGCGTGATTTACAGGCCGATTTCGGCTGGACGCGGGCCGAAATTTCCCTCGGGCCGAGCATCTTGGTTGCTATACTTGCCATGGCTTCGCCTTTACTGGGATGGGTCGCAGACCGCTTCCCGGCTCCGCTTATTGCAGCGGTTTCGCTTTGCGCACTGTCGATCACATTATTTCTTCTTAGCCGCTTGGGCCCGAGTCTATGGCTTTACTATTTTGCGTTCGCTGGGATGGCGCTGGCGGCATCCGGCTCGGCGACGCTGGTATACGCGCGCGCCATTAGCGCCAATTTCAGGCATGGGCGCGGGCTGGCGTTGGGTCTGGCGATGACCGGCAACGGTTTGACCGGCATCCTCCTCCCGATCCTGTTGGTCCCATACGCCGCCAGTGCGGGCTGGCGTGATGGATTCGTATCGCTGTCCATCCTTGTCGCCTGCGCCGTACCCGCGGTTGCCTTTCTGTTGGCCTATGGCGCAAGGCCGGTGAGTGACCGGCCGCCTGACAGCGCGGCGCAGGCGTCAGAAACAGGGATGAATTTTGACGATGCATTGCGCAGCCGCGTTTTCTGGCTCATGGCGATATGTTTCATTCTCATACCATTGGCCGTATCGGGGATGTATCTGCATTTCTTGCCGTTTCTCGCCGATGCGGGCGTTGAGCCCGCGCAAGCCGGCCTGATCGCAAGCCTGACGGGCGTGTCCTTGATTGCGAGCCGGATATTGGCCGGATGGCTGATCGACCGCTTTTTCGCGCCTTACGTTGCCGCCGCCATGATGACAGCCAGCGCTTTTTGTATCGCTGCCATGGCGGTTTTTGGCGCGCCGGCCGCAATTCTTGGCGCGGTGGCGATCGGCTTTTCGATCGGCGCGGAACTGGATTTGATCGGCTATATGACGGCCCGGTATTTCGGGATGCGCGCGTACGGGCGGATATACGGGCTTCTTTATATCGCCGTTCTCGCTGGTAGCGCGCTGTCTCCACTTGCTTATGGCGTGATGGTCGATGCGACGGGGTCTTATGCCGCGAGCCTATACAGCGCGACCGTGCTGCTGCTGGTTGCAGCCGCAATTTTTATGAAAATGCGAAACTTTAAAGAGTAAACTCCTGCGGCGAGAGCTAGCCGCATCTTTCGAAAGCAGTCCGATAGGCTGGCAACACGGCTAGCGAAGAAAATCGGCCAGGTCAACGCATTGATTTTGCTGAGTGGAGGTTGGCTGTGGCCGCAGTCTGGTGCCAGCAATTCTCCGGCGAATACCCTGTTTAACAGCGTATTTGCAGGGAAATTTTGTGAATTTGGCGTTCTTGTCGCACAGCAACATGCTGAGAGCCGCAATTCGCCTGGGCTTTTGAGCCAATTTCCCTAGGTTACGGAACAGGGAATTTTTTTCGCCGAACAGGGACGCGATTGGGTGGAGCAGGGAACAGATTTAGACTGGCGAGTTAGCGTCAATTTCTTACACAGCTTACGGCGCTTGGGTTTGGTGCGATCTTTGCTCGATCGGTTTGAGCGATCGAGGAGGGTTGCATGTCGCGGGTCCCTGCGGAGCTTCGGGAACAGATCCTGGCGTATTGGCGAGGCCACTCAGAGGCATGGAAGCTGAGCGGCCTGTCGCAGCAGGAGTACTGTGCGCGGCACAACATCTCACTGAAGAACTTTGGTAATTGGCGCGCGCAGCTCAAGCGCATCGCCCTGGCCGGCCCCAAGGCCCGGTGGGGCCACTACCCCAGGCTCAGGCGGACGCCCAGTGACCCTAGCCATGTGGTTAACCACGTGGCTAAGGCTGGGGTTAACCACATGGCCAAGAAGCCCGAGCCAACAGGGATTCCTCCGCCTGGCGGGCGTCGGCAGTTCAGTGAAGAACTCAAGCAACGCATCGTGACGGAGACGTGGAAGCCCGGAGGGTCTGTGTCTCAAACTGCCCGCCGCTACGGACTTGATCGACGGCTGCTGATTCGGTGGAGGAAAGCTTTTGGCGGTGAGCTGCTCATGGGAGGCCAGCCATGATGCTGGTTCCCCCCGGCATGAGCGTTCATCTGGTCCCTGGCGTCACGGACTTACGACGCAACATCGACGCGCTGGGCGTGATGGTCCAGCAGGTGCTGCATCTCGACCCGTTCTCGGGTCAGATGTTTGCCTTCCGCGGCTTACGCGCCGACATGATCAAAATCCTGTGGTGGGACGGCACCGGGCTGTGTCTGTTCATGAAGAGACTGGAGAATAGTTTCTTCCCCTGGCCGACGACGGCTGGCGAGAAGACTACCGTGGAGATCACGTCGGCACAGTTGGCGATGCTGATCGAGGGTCTGAACTGGGAAAAACCCGAGCGCGCGTGGCGTCCTGCAGTCGCCGGTTGATCAGCACGACCGCAAAGAATCGCAACGCTTAGTGGTTGGGCTGATGCGTCGGGTGTAAAATCACTCATGCGCATCGATCTTGCCAATCTGCCGCGCGATATAGACCTTCTGCACCAGTTGGTGCACGACTTGGTGGCCGAGAAAGAGCACCAGGGCAGCGAGATCGAGAAGCTCCGCCTGATCATCCGCCAGCTGCAGCGCAGCCAGTTCGGGCGTAAGTCCGAACGGCTTGATCCCGACCAGTTGAATCTGGGCCTGGAGGACGTGAATGCCGACCTCGGCCGGGCTGAGTCCAAGAGGCCGGCGCCTGCAGTTCCGCAACTCTCTTCACCTGAAGAGACCAAGCGGTCATCGACGTTCCCGGAGAGACTGCCTAGAGAAGACGTCACCTTCGATGTTGAGGCATGCAGCTGCCCCGAGTGCGGCGGCGCCCTTCATGAGATCGGTGTCACAACCTCGGAAATGCTGGACTGGGTTCCGGCCTCGGTGCGGGTCATCCGCATCCACCGCCCTAAGCACGGCTGCCGGTCCTGCGGGGCTATCCATCAGGCCCCGGCGCCTGAGCGGGTCATCGCCAAGGGCATGGCCACGCCCGGGCTGATCGCCCAGGTCCTGGTCAGCAAGTACTGTGATCATCTACCGCTGTATCGGCAGGCCCAGATCTTTGCTCGGCATGGGATCGAGCTCGACCGTTCCAGCCTGGCCAACTGGGTCGGCGGCGCCTGCTGGTGGCTCGAGCCCCTGCACGATCTGCTGGCCAAGAAC
>JAEUKM010000284.1 GCA_016793085.1 Rhodospirillaceae bacterium | reverse complement strand
GAAGCGCCAGCGGTGCAGGCGCGAACGCATGGAGTGCAGATCGAGGAAGCCCATCATGTGCTCGTATCCCGCCGGCGCGCCCTTGGTGGGCTTCGGCGTCGGGTCTTCCTGGAAGTAGCCGTCCAGCACCACTTCGTCGCCGTCCTCGTAGGCGTTGACCCAGTGCAGCACGTATGTCGGCGCCGCTTCGAACCAGCGCACCTGATCGGGCGTGCCGCGGCGCGGCAGAATGGCGAAGCGCGTGGGCTTGTCGCGGTAGAAGCGCACCGCGTAGATGCCTTTCTTGATCAGGTCCGGGTCCCAGAACACCGGGCAGTCGTTCAGGATCACGAAATTCTCGGTGTAGGCCATGTCGTGCGGCAGGCGCGGGCCCGGCAGTTCGACGGGCACGTAGTGCTGCAGCTTGTTGTGGCGGTCCACCAGGCCGTAATGCATGTACGGCGCGTTGACCGAGTAGTTGAAGAACATCAGTTCGCCGGTGCGCTCGTCCACCTTGGGGTGGGCCGACACACCGTCGAGCGGCGACCAGGGCTCAACGCCGATCGTCTCGAGCGTGTTGGGATCGAGCCGGTAGCCGTCGCCGCACTGATAGTACGTCGAGAGAATGCTGCCCGCGTGCACCACCACATCCGTAGAAGACGCGTTCTTGATGCCGGGGTGCGTGCATTCGCCGCGCCGCTCGCTGATGGAGATGGGCTCGATCAGGCTGCCCCACAACTGGCGCTTGGCTTCCTGCTCGGCGGTGAAGGCCCGCGTGCGGACCCAGCGGTTGCGGTAGCTGGCCTTGCCGTTCTTCAGGCTGATCTGGTGGATCATCCCATCGCCGTCGAAGGGGTGAAAGCGCGCCTTGGGCTGGTGAATCTGGTTC
Source organism: Rhodospirillaceae bacterium (assembly GCA_016793085.1). Taxonomy (GTDB): domain Bacteria; phylum Pseudomonadota; class Alphaproteobacteria; order Rhodospirillales; family Rhodospirillaceae. The sequence goes on along the minus strand of JAEUKM010000284.1, from coordinate 1,663 downwards.
TGCGTGTTGCGCAGGTAAATCCCGTCGATGTCCTTGGGGATCTGGCCTTCGATGACCTCCAGTTCGTCGACGTCCACTTCCTCGGCCAGCGGCGTCCACGGGCCCGACAGGTAGGGCAGGTTGCTGGGTTGCAGGGTGCGGACGATAGGCGGCTGACGGCTGATTTTCATGACGACGCTCTCTTACATGGTCCCAGGGTCAAAGCCTGAACAACGGGCTTATGGGGGTAATCTTAGGCATGTAGGTATGGTTATGCAAGCATATATCCGGGCCTTGTGAGGCTTGGTCTTTCAGGCCCTCACGCGGCCGGTTTTTGCGTCAAAAAGCCCTGAAATGCAGCGTTGGCATGGGCAAATTGCTGGTGTTCCGTGGCCTGCATGGCTTGCCGCACTGCACCAGGAATATCGCTGCCCAGGGCCACCAGGGGCCCTTCTACCGTATGGCCGCGGCGCAGGCGCCCGGCCCCGGCCACGAACGTATGCCCCGACACGTCACAGGCGGGGCTTGCCAGCCACGACACCACGGGCGCCACGGCGGCGGGCTGCATTTTTGCGGCCAGCTCGGGCGTGATGTAGGCCTCGGTCATGGCGGTGGCGGCATAGGGCGCGATGGCGTTGACGCGCAAGCCCGCTCCCTCGCCTTCCACCGACAGCGCGCGCATCAGGCCGATCAGCGCCGCCTTGGACGACGAATAGGCCGCCATGCCCTTATTGCCGTGCAGGCCAGCCGCCGAGGTGGAGACAACGACCCGCCCGCGTTTCTGGCTTAAAAATACCGTCCAGGCCGCATGCACCAGGTGCAGCGTGCCAAAGAAATTCACATCGAACACGCCGCGAAAATCAGCCAGCGACATGCGCCCGAAGGACTGCGCCTCAGGCACGCCGGCGTTGGCGATGACGGCATCGAGCCTGCCGAACGTATCCAGTGCAAGCTTCACCATGTCCTCGCCCGAGGCAGGCTCCTCCACGGCGTGATGCGACGCCACGGCCTTGCCGCCGCGCGCCTTGATTTCATCCACCACGCTTTGCGCGCTTGAGGGCTGCGATGGATCACGCCAGCGGTTGTTGACCACAACAGCCACACCGTGTGCCGCGAGATCGAGCGCATAGGCGCGGCCCAGGCCCTTGCCCGCCCCGGTGATAATGATGACGTTATCCTTCAGTCCGCTTTGCCAGCTCATGGCCTACTCCTTCGCGTTACAGCGGCAGGATAGGCGGCGGCAGTCCGATTGAGCAAGCTACTGTTTGCGGCGGAACGCTTGTAAGGCTTCGGCGTGGGGCGCGGTGATGTTGCGGTGATCGACCACTTCGCCGCAGTGATTGCAGGTGATCTTGGGGATCAGCTTGGCTCCGCAGGCCTTATGCCGCACGATGACGGGCGCGCCCTTGCCGCCGTCGAGCCAGCGGTCGCCCCAGGCCATCAGCGTCATGATCAGCGGAAACACATCGCGGCCTTCTTCGGTCAGGCGGTACGACAAGCGCTCGGGCCGTACCTGATAGAGGTGCTTCTTCAAAATCCCCGATTCCACCAACCGATTGTGACGGTCAGTGAGGATGTTGGAGGCGATGTTGAGCTGCTCCTGAAAATCGGCGAAGCGCTTGGCGCCGCGGAACGCCGCCGCCACCACATGCGAAGTCCAGCGGTCGCCCAGAAGATCGCCGCC
>JAEUKM010000282.1 GCA_016793085.1 Rhodospirillaceae bacterium | reverse complement strand
GGCCGCGAGATCGAGAACACCATCCCCAAGGCCGTGCGCGCCTATCCGTTTACGCCGCTCAACAACATGCTGGGCCCGGCGGGCGAGCGCTGGCTGCCGGTGCATGGCCTGTTTCCGCTCTCGGACGTTGCCGGTGTCATCGAGGCCACGCACGCTTTCTTCGCGCGTTATCAGGCTGACCTTGATACGCACAAGATCGAGTGGGGCTACATGTTCGCCGCCATCGGCAACAACGCTCTTGTGTTCGAGCCCGTGTTCTACTGGCCCGATCAGTGGATGCCGGTACAGCGCCGCGTCCCGGAGCAAAGCCACCTGGCCAAGCTGCGGGAACCGGGCCCCAACCCGGCGGCCACGGCGGCCGTGAAGAAAATCAAGGACGCGCTGTGTGTGCATTTCGCCGAACTGGGGGCCGCGCACTTCCAGATCGGCAAGACCTATCTTTACAAGGACTACCGTAACCCGGTGGCCTGGTCGCTTCTGGAGAAAATCAAGACGGCGGTAGACCCTCAGCGCCGCGTCAATCCCAAGTCCTTGGGTCTGGAATAGCGCGCGCTTGGAATAGAATTCATTTGCGTTCTTGCGGTTTGACGCAGGACCATTCCAATTTCATTTTGAAAAAGCGCTCGCCGTGGGCAATATCGCAGCCGTCATCAGTCACGGCGGCGGTTCATGTCTGAAACTCACGTCAAACGCACTACGTTCATTGTCGAGGACGTCAAACGCTCCATCGCCTTCTACCGCGATGTGCTGGGCATGACGGTGTATTACGACCAGCCCATGACCGTAGGCGGCAAGATCATCCCAGCGGGTGTACCCGGAGCCAAGGTTCATCTTGGCATCATGGAAGGCAACCACAAGGATGTGGCGAAAATCGGCCTGCTGGAATGGACCGATCCGCCGCTGGACAAACCGAAAACACCCTACCGCAAGCGCATGGGCATCGGTGATATCGTCATTGTCACCGAAACGCCCGACATGAAGGGCGTATATGCGCGCCTGCAGGCCGCGAAGGACTGTCACATTGTCTGCCCGCCGCACGACTGGTCGGTGCCTGCCCCCGACGGCAAGGGCCAGGTGGAGATGACCACGCTGTCCTTCTTCGACCCGGACGGATTCTTCGTGGAAGTGAACACCAAGCGCAACGTGCCCAACATGCCGGTGTTCGCGGTGCGCCGTGCGACATTGATTGTACGTGACGTGGATGTCAGCCTCGCGTTCTATAAGAACGTCATGGGCATGGAGGTCTGGTACGATCAGGTGATGCCCGTGGGCGGCCAGGTGCTGCCGGCGGGCACACCCGGCGCCAAGGTGCGCGTGGCGATTTTGAAGGGCAACGATCCATTAGTCGGCATGCTGGGCATCATGGCGTTCCTGGACCCGCCGATCGCGGCGCCGCCCTTGCCCAAGCGCCCGCTAGCCATCCGGGATGCGATATTCGTCTGCGGGGCCGATGACGTTCATGCCATCCATAAGCGCATGGAGGGTGCACCGGCTTATGTTTACACGCCGCCCATCGACGATGTGGTGACGGGAGCCGACGGCAGCACCATTAAAATGTCGACCATGAGCTTCTTCGACCCCGATGGGTTCTTTTTTGAAGTGAACACGCGACACGTTGTGAAATAAGCCATGCCCGCCACGCTGTCCCTGAAGCGCACGACGATTCTGGTCCGCGACGCCAAGCGGCTGATGGAGTTCTACCGCGACGTCTTGGGCTGGCGCACCGATTACGAATCCACCATGAAACTTTCGGGCGGGCTTATTCCGTGCGGCAAGCCGGGCGATGAGGTGCTGCTGTACATTATGGGCGGCCCCGACAAGGACGTGGGCAAGGTCGGCTTGCTCGAATGGATCAACCCGCGCCTGCCCGACCCCCATCTGTCCAATCCGGGCCCGCCGAAATACCGCCTTGGCATCGGCGATATCCTTTTTGTGGCCGATGTACCCGACATGACAGCGCTGGTGAAGCGCATCGAAGCTTTTCCGGGTGCGCGCATTCATTCCTATCCCAAAGACGAAACCTTCCCGGACCCCAAGGGCAACGGCGTGCTCTCATATGCCTTCATGTCGTTCTTTGATCCCGAGGGCTTCTTTCATGAAACCTATTTCCGCTACAACCGCCCCAACCCGGAGCAGTTCCTGATCCGGCGCACCACGTGCATCACGCGCGATGTGGCCCGGTCATTGGCGTTCTTCAATGATGGTTTGGGGCTGGCCACCTATCAGGATTCCACCATGCAGATCGAGGGCGCGCTGCCCGCGGGTAAAAAGGGCGACACGGTGCGCTTTGTGGTGGCCAAGTGCGAACACGACTACATCGGCATGGTGGGGGCCGTGCAGTTTCTACGCGACCCGTTGGCCGATCCAGGGACCGCCACCTGGGATTACGGCATCGGCCGGGCCATGTTCGTGGCCGGGTGTGCTGACGCCAATGCGCTCTTTGCCCAAGTGAAGGCCCGCGGCGTGCGCATAACGCGCGAGCCCTTCGACCGCACCGTGCCGCTGTCGGGCGGGGCCGGGACCGTCGCCATCCGGTCCTTCGGGTTCCATGATCCCGATGGATTCTTGTGGGAAGTGAGCCAACGGCTCTAGACTTGGCGCAGTCTCGCGCGATCAAGGATTGTTTTTACGAATGACATTGGCCTGCGCCAACTGCCAAAGCCCGCGCCTCTTATCGTACATGCCCTACAAGTACCACGGGGTTGAGTTCTTCGACCTGTTTCCGAAGCTGGAAATTCTCGGCTGCGCGGATTGCTCTTTGGTTCAAGTGGACCATACCCAGCTTGACGCAGCGAAATTGCAGGCGTTTTACGAGAACGAATACCGCCGCGACGACACGCCCGCCTCGGCCTACGCGGGGCAACTGAAAACCGAGCGCTTCGAGGCCCGCGCCGAAAGCCTGCTGCAGGGCGCGCTGCCGCTGATCGGCGCCAAGTCCGTCACAACGATTTTCGAGCTGGGGGCAGGCTACGGCTACAACATCCGCCGCTTCGGCCAGCACTTCAAAAACGCAGTGCTATATGCCGACGATCCCGACAGCAACCATAACCTCTTTGCCGAGGTCAAACGGGCGAAACTAACGGGCCTTAAGCCCGATATCGTGATTCTCTCGCATGTGCTGGAGCATGTGATCATGCCCCGCGCGCGAATTTCTGAAATCGTGAGCCGCCTCACACCGGGCGGTGTGATTGTGGTGGAAGTGCCCAATGAAAAACATGCCCTGCTGGCGGCCAAGGGCAGCCATCAGCCGCACATCACGTTCTTTACCCGCGAAACATTACGCAAGGTGTTCGAGAACCACGCAAACCTTTCCATCGATCGCGTGGTCAGTGCGGGGTTTTTAAATAGCGACAACGACAAGCCCTATATCACCACCACCATTCATGTGGGAGGTTGGAAGCCGGTAACGGTCAGCGTCGACCGGCGCACGCTTGACCGGGCGGGCTTTGATTTTACCAACGAGCGCGACGACGAAGAGGGCGGCTGGCTGCGACTGTACGCGCGTAAAACCTAGCGAACTATTTGTTACCGTTCGCGGGCGGCGCGCCTTGCGGGTTGCGGATGAACAGCGTTAGCGCCGCAACACCTGCGGTAATGGCGCCCGCCGCCATGATGGGCGCTGAAAAGCCAAACACATTGGCCAACGCCCCCAGGATCAGCGCGCCGATGGCGGGGCCTGCGCGCGTAATGGTGTACCACACGCTTAAGGAGCGCCCACGCATGTGGTCTTCAACGGCGGTCTGGGTGAGGGACTGTGAGCCCACGCCGACCATGACGCCGAAGAACGCCGACAGCGCCAGGAGGGCCAGCGCGACAAAGTAAAGATCGGGCGTGGTCATGGCGAACAGCGCCATGAAGAGGCCACTCAAAACCATCGCGCCGATGACAAGGCGGCTTAAGCCGTCCACGCTGGCGCGTTGGGCCAGCACCAGCCCGCCTAAAATCGCACCGACACCTTGCGCGGCCGTCATAGCGGCCAGGCCCGCGGCGCCCCGGTTGAACATCTCATCGGCGATACCGGCCAGGAGATCGCCGATGGGCCAGGTGAGCGTGCTCGACACGCCCACGGTCGGGATCACCCAGCCCAGCACCGGATGCCTGAAGGTATAGCGCCAGCCCGCCGCCATGTCGGCGAACACGCCCGACCACACGCCGCCCGGCTTGGCGTAGGGCGGATGCGGCGGAAAGTGCAGCGCGTTCAGGGCCGCGATGACGAAGAAGTAGCTGACGGCGTTCAGCGCGAAACTCCAGCCCACGCCCGCCGTGGTGATGATGACGCCGGCTAAAACGGGCCCGACGATGCGCGCGGTATTGAAGATCAGCGATGTGATGGCGACCCCGTTGCCGACGCGTTCCTTGGGCAGCATCATCGGCACCAGTACCAGGCGCGCGGTCTGGATCAGCGGCTGCACGAAGCCTGCGAACAGTTGCAACAGCAGGATGAGCACCGCCGTGATGTGCCCGGTGATGGTCAATACCGCTAAAGCCGTTGCCTGCAGCAGCGCCAGATACTGGCCTGACACGGCGATGCGGCGGCGGTCGAAGCGGTCGACCACCACGCCTGTAATAGGCGCCAGAAAAATCACAGGAATGAACTCGGCCAGAGCCACGGCGCCCAGCCATGTTCCTGACTTTGTCAGGTCCCAGGTCAGGTAGCCCACGGCCATGCGTTGAACCCAGGTGCCCAAGAGAGACACCGCATTCCCGGCGGTAAACATGCGGAAGTTGCGGTTGCCGAGGGTCTCGCGGACAGCGGTAAGGTCGATCGCAAAGCGGGCCATGAGGCTGCTTATAGACCAACGGGCGCGTCATCAAAGTGGTTTTACGCCGCGCTTCTCAGATGGCGAACGTGCGCGGGCCTTATCGGCGGGTTGTTTCACAGGTCGAGCTTGAAGCCCGTATGCGTGTCGGAAAAGCCCAGGTTTTTATAAAATTTATGCGCGTCTGTGCGGCGCACGTCGCTGGTCAGTTGGACCAGTCTCGCTCCGCGTGACTTGGCGAGGTGAATGGCATGCGTCATCAGGGCCGTGCCGATGCCCTGGCCCCTTTTGTCCGCGGCCGTGCGCACCGATTCGATCTGGGCGCGCTTGGCCCCGCCGCGCGACAGACCGGGGATCAGCGTCAGTTGCAGGCAGCCCACCACCTCGCCGTTCAGCTCGGCGACAATCATGTCGCTGTTGGGGTCGTTCGCAATCTCCTGAAACGCACTTTCATAAAGGCCGAGGTCGAAGGGCTGGGCCAGTTCGCGGTATTTGCCAAGGGGATCGTCAGCCAGCATGTGCATGATGCGCTCAAGATCATTCACGTGAGCGACGCGAAATGTCAGGGGCAGGGTCATGGCGGCAGCGCTCGCGCGGGGCATCATTCAGCCAGGGCCGACAGGAAAACGCCTGCGCGCTCGGGCACGTTCTGCGGGCGCACGATGGTCGCGGCGGATTTGAGCAGGCTGACGGTCTTGGCGGCCATGCCGTAGCGCACATCGTCAGGTACCGTGCATACCAAGGTCTTGGCGCCGACCGCGGGCAGCAGGGCCGCCATGTCGATGTCGAGTGCGGCGTGAATGGCATCGCCGTAGGCGGCGTACTGTTTGAGTGTATCGACCAGGCGCACATGCAGGCGTTCCCCACGGATGCGCGGCGTCACTTTACGGATGGCGGGCGTGGACTCGTCATACCACGGCCATTGTACTTCCTGGTCGCGCAGCATGTGAAAGGCGCGGTGAAGGTGCAGGCCTTCACGCGTCGGGCGCAGGTCGGGCGTGTAGTTGATGCGCATTTCGGTGCGCAGGTCGATGTCGGCGTTGGTGACGGCATCCAGGATCATGGCGCGCACCTGCCCGGCATGAGAGGCGGCAAAACACACCGCCAAAGGCGTACTCATGCCCTCGGCGATCAGGTCCACCTGTTTCAGGTCCAGCGATTCCAAAGTGCGGGCGATCACGTCCGCATAGGCTTGCGGCGTAGGCTGGGCCAGCGGGCTTGATTCGCCGCTGCCCGGCAGATCGATGGCGTACACAGGCCGATCTTTCGCCAAGGCCAACAGCAAATCCGCGTCCTGACGCGAGGAGCCCGGCAGATCGGACAGGAATACGATCGGCCGGCCCGCGGCGGCGTTGCCGGCGCGGCGCACCAGCACCTGGCCGTGCGGGAAGTTCACATAGCCGCATGTCAGCACGCCGGGCTTGCCCGTCTGCTTCAAGGGGCCCATCTGCTTCAAAGGATCTGGCGGCGTAAAGGATGCGGCCCCCGCCGCGTCGGAATACTGCGCTAGAATTTCTCGCAAACGTTTGCGCAGCACGCCCGCTCCCACGGCCAGGCTTTCCTTGGTCACGCCCGCAGGCAGCGGGTTCGGTAACGCATTCAGGTAGGCATGCAGCACATCGTCCTGCTGCGCGAGGATTACAGTCGGCGTTTTCAATTGGCTGATAAAGGGCAGGGCGGCAAAGCGCATGGCCGCGGCATAGGCGTCGGAAAAATGCGGGCCCGCCATGAACAGGTCCATGCCGTACTGGTGCAGGCCTTCCATGTCGCGGCCCATATGGGGCAGGCGCGCCTCCTTGGTTTTGGCAAACCACGGGAACCAGCGCTGGAAATCCAGCACGCGCGTCCATTCTTCCGCCAGGTATCCGCCGCTATCCGTAATGCGGAACGGCCGCATGTAGCTTTCAATGAAGGCGGGTTCGGCCCCGCCCACGGGCAACGACAGGCCGTTCAACACCGCGACGCTGACATGCTCGGGGTGCTTCACGGCAAAGGCCAGCGCGATCTTGGAGCTGGTATGGTAGCCGTAGACGGGGCAGCGCTCGATGCCAAGGGCGGCGATGGTCTCGGCCAGGGCCGTGCCGAAGTCGGGGATTTCAAGCTGGCGGCCCGGCTCAAGCGGCGTTGAGCTGCCGTAGCCCGGTGTGTCTACGGCGATGGCAGTGAACTGGTCGGCCAGTTCCTTCAGCAGCGGCACGTGCAGCATGGAGGAGCGCGGCGAATCGTGCAGCAAAATCACCGGCGGCCCGGACCCGGCCATGCGGTAATGCACCTGCCCGTGGCTGACGTTCACAAAGCCTTTTTTGATGGTCGCGTCCTTGGCCATGCCTATCCTGTGTTCGGAAGTTCTATGCCCGGAATGTCCATGCTCGGAATCGGCGATCAGCTTAAACAGCGCGAAGGGCGCCCGCGACTCTATTATGCGCCACTGTTCAGTATGGCTGGGAAGCGTCGTACGCGGTCGTGGCGAAGGCGGCCAGTTCGGGCGGCACCATGGGTTTGTGCTCGGGCTGCCATGTAATCGGCAATTCTTTGTCCGACCACTGGGTCGTCAGCGGCCCGCCCTTGCAGCGGAAGAACCCAAGCAGCCCCTTGGGCGTGCCCACGGGGCCGTGGGGAATTCCGGCGGGCCGCCAGAAGTACGAGCCCTGCGTCAGCATCCCATAGGGCATGGCGATTTCGCCGTCGATCAGGAACATCTCCTCGACGACGGGGTGAATCTCCACACGGCCGTGGGTCATTTTACGTGGGTCGTCGGGGCCGAATTGCAGCAGCCACGTGCGCTCGCCTGTGGCAGGGTCTTCGCGCAACAATTTCCGGCCGGCATTGTTGGCGATGGCCGCCACAATGGGGTCGGCCGGATGCGTCCAGGGCATGGCCGCACTTTCCCGTTTGGCGATCAGCCGCGCCGCATCGTACATGGGCCCGGGGTTCTCGCTTTCGACAATGCGGGGCAGAGCCTCATGGAAGGTCAGCACCACCGCACCCGTGTCGCTGTGCAGACCGGGACGGGGCATGCCCGCTGGCAGATAGGCATAGTCGCCTTTTTTATAGGCGACGCTGCCCACCCACAGTTCGCCGTCGAAGACGAAGAACTCCTCGTCGCTCTCAAGATAATGCGCCGCACCCATGTGCCAGCCGGCAGGGTACTTCATCAGCGCTGTTTCAGCGCCGGTGTCGGGATCGGCCGAGAGAACTTTGCTCAAGGCGCCGGGGCGGGGCGTGCCCTCGCCCAATGTCTGCCACGGCACGGCCTGGCTTTGGATGAACTCGATATGCGGCCGCGCCATAAAGACCCTGTGTTTATGTAGTGGCTGCCGCCGCTACCTGCGCGGCTTTGCGTTCGTTGCGCAGCGCCCAGGCGGTCGACAGCACAGCGCCGGCGCCCGTGATGATGGCGATGATCTGCACGGCCCGGCCCACAACGGGCACGGCCCCGATCAGCGCCAGCGCCAGGAAGCCCATCAAAGTCCAGCCCACCAGCTTCGGCAAACGCGTTTCCTGGCCCGGTTGGTTGGCGAGCGTGCGCACCATCAACCCGCCCCACAGGCACAGCGCAATCAGCCCCAATCCAATACCAATGACGTAAGCCGCTGCCCCCAGGATGGCGAAGGGAATGCCGATAATGGTGATCGAGACCCCCACCAGCAGGGCCGGTACGGCGATCAGGCTGGCCGCGCCGATGCCGAAGCTGGGCAATGGCTCCTTGGCCAGGCGGTCGGTGGCGCGCACCAGGAACTGCGGGGCGATGCCCAACGCCAGCGCGCCGCACGCCGCCAACGTGACCAGCACCGTCAGCCATGCCCCCATGCCCATGGGCTCGGGCGAGATCAGGCCGGTTTCGCTGTCGAAGTCGAAATCCTCATGCTCGATCTTCTTGCTGATGGCGTCCTTGATGGCGTCGCGCGTGTTCGTGTTCAAATCGACGTTACGCAGGGCCTCGTCCACCTTGGCCTTGGCTTCGTCGATCTTGGCTTGCGCCTCGTCCAGTTTGGCCTGGCGCTGTTCATCGTCCAAGTCGATGGTGACTTTAATGCCGCGGCCCTTGTCGGCCCGCTCGCGTTTGCTTCCGCGCGGCGCACCAATGGCCTTGTCGCCGCCCACTACCACGCCCTCGCGCAACTCGGTCAGATTGGGCGCAATCAGGTCGCCGCCGATGGTGGTGCCGGGTTCGAGGCTGATGCGGCGCGCGTTGATGCGCAGATCGCCGCCGATGTTGCCCGCCACCTTGGCGGTTTCCGCGTCGATCTTCAGATCACCCGCGTAGTTGCCCTTCACATCGGCAGTGCCGGCCTTCACGCTCATGTCGCCTTGCACGTTCATGCCTTCACCCAGGCGCACTTCGCCGCCTGCCGCCACGGCGTCACCGGTAACCGCGATATCAAGCTCGATCCGGCCCGCGGCGATTTTCAGTTCGCCGACGCTACCGCCCGTCATTTCCACACTGCCTGCGGCCAGCAGCACGTTTTCGAAACTGGCGTTCTCGGTGGTCACGTCGCCCGCGGCCCCGCCCAGCACTTTTGCACGTGAATCCCGCACCGTAATTCGTCCGCCGAAGCCGATGATGTCTTTCACGTCCTTGGCGACAACGGTGACGTCCTTGCCCGGTTCGCGGGCGACGGTGACGTTGTTGCCGATGGTCACGGCGGAAGGTGGCGCCGGCGGTGCCGGTGGGGCAGGCGGCGCCGGTGGGGCGGGCGGCGCAGTTTGCGCAAAAGCAGAGGCGGCCGCGAAGAAGCTGAGTACAACAAGCGGTTTCAAAACGTGTTTCATCAGGCTGTGATCCCCGGTTCTAGTGGAGCGGATTTGACATTCGCTATCCCGTTGGCCGTAGGACCGCAAAGCGAATGTCAAATCCAAAGCTCCACGCGATTCTAGCCTTCAGGGTATCGCCCTGAGGGCATGGCGACAAGCGACCGGGGGTGCCGGTCAGCCCCCAAAATGGCCTTAAGTTATCGTTTTACTTATAGAATTGGGCTTTAGGGAATCGCTTCAGAACGCCGGTACGAGTTGATCAGCGCGTTGTCGAGCAGATAGGCCCGGTGCCGGTCGCGGTCGGCTGTGATGGCCTGCAGGTCCTTCAGCGCCTCAAGGCGCTTGGCGGGGTCCTTCTCGCGGTGGCGGCGGTAGTTGGTATCCGAGGTGGATTGAATGTCGTCGACCGCCGCCGAGCGGCGCTGGCGCGTATAGCGGTCGAGCAACGGCTCCGCTTTCGCACCGTTTAAAATCTCCACCAGCTTACCCGTCAGGTTGAAGGCGTCCTGCACGCCGCCGTTCATGCCGAAGCCGCCCGTGGGGCTGTTGAGGTGCGCCGCATCGCCCGCCAGCGCGATGCGCCCTTGGGTGAATGTTCCCGCGATGCGCCGATGCGTGCGGTAGAGGCGTGCGGTGATCAGGTCGTAGGGCGCGCCCGCCGGGCAGATTTTCGCCAGCTTCGCCTGCACCACGTCATCGGAGAGGATATCTTCGTTGATGCTGTCCAGGGGCGGCGACCAGCCCACGCGCCACATCAGGCCAGTACGGAACTGTCCCCAGGGCCCGAAGTCGGACCAGAAGTAGTTCACACCCAGAAGCCCATTCATGTGCTCGTGCAGCGGGAAGGTGGTGCCGACAGTGAACGACACCTGCGGGTAGGTCGAGCCTTCGAAGCTGATGCCAAGCTTTGTGCGCACGGCCGAGGCGGCGCCATCGGCGGCGATCAGCCAGGCGCCGTTCAAGGATTGCGTGTGGCCATCGTGCGTGAAGGTCACGCGCACTTCATCGGCGGTCTGGCTGATGTCGGTGACCTCAGCGCCGAAGATCACCGCGCCTGGCGCTTCGCGGTTCAGGGCCTCCACCGCCACCTTCACCAGGTTGAACTGCTCGCATTGCAGCCGGAACGGATAGCGCGTTTCATCGGCGATCAGGGTCATGTCGAAAACGGCCGCATCGCCGGTTTCGAACACGCGGTACTGCCACTGGGGCGCTGCGCGGCCGAGCGCGATCAGCTTTTCAGTGAGTCCCAAGGTATCCAAAAGTTCCAGCGTGGGTGCGTGGAAAGTGGAGGCGCGGGGCTCGGCGTGCATTTCCGTGGCGCGCTCCAGCACCGTCACGGAAACACCCGCGCGCGCAAGCTTCAGGGCCGCCACCAGGCCGACCGGGCCGCCACCAACAATAATGACCCGGCCGTCCAAGGGATCCTCTTTTTAATTTCGCGGGGCGCGGCCCTACCAGGGCAGCGTTGTGCCGTCGAAATTAAAATATGTGGCCGTCTGCTCAAGCGTCAATTTTTCCGTGATCGCACTGAGTTCGCGCACGGCCAACTCTGTCGTGCGCAACGGCATGCGGCCGCGGGCGCTGGCCATCATATCGGTGTCCACAGGACCCGGATTGATCAGCGCCACCGCGATGCCTTTATCTTTCAGCGGATAGGCGATGTTCTTGAACACCATGTTCACCGCCGCCTTGCTGGAGCGGTAGAAGGGTTGGCGGTTCGACGTCACCCCGGCGATGGAGCCTTCGCTGGAGGTGACAACCACGATTTTCTTCTGCTTGCTCGCGGCCAGGTTGTCGGTGAAGGCTTCCGACATCTTCAAGGGCCCACGCACGTTGGTGTTCATCACGTCGTCGAAGCTTTCGTAGTCGATCGACCCGAAGCGCTGCTTATCGGGAAAGCCGGTAATACCGGCATTGTTCACCAGGATATCGACGGGCTGGCCTTTGTACTTGGCGGCCAGCGCGTCGATGGAAGCCAGATCGCTCACATCCAGTTTCTCGATGACGATGCTTTTATTGGCCTTGGCCAGTTCGTGCAGATCCTTGGCTTCGTCGGGGCGGCGCGCCGTGGCTATAACCTTATAGCCCTTGGCCGCGTACTGCTTCACGAACTCCAGGCCGATGCCGCGGTTGGCACCCGTCACCAGCACGGTATCGGCGTGGGCTGCGCCGCTACACCAGGCGGTTGCCGCCAGCACGGCGGCCAAGGCGCACGCGCGTTTGATAAATGACAACATTGGTTCTTCACTCCCTTCTGTTACACCGTTTGTTACAGGCCCCGGTCCCTTAATCGGGCTTTCGGGCCGACCTTACGTCATTGCTTTGCTCTGCTGCAGCCCCGGGGTGCCTCATTCCGCAACCGACCGCGCCTTGGCCGGAAAGGTTCCCTCAAACACGCGGGACTCCCGCGGTCCCATGGCCTTCACTATAGTGCAGCCCGTTCTTGGCTCTTTCACAGCCGGGCGACCTCAGGAGAGTCTCATGACGACCGCGCAGCCGACCGTGATCCAGCGTTTGTTTCAAGTCACCGCCAAGGTGGAGCCTTACGAGGTCAAGGCCGCGGTTCTGTCGTTCCTCTACTTCTTCTTTCTCCTGGGCAGCTACTACATCCTGCGTCCGGTGCGTGATGCCATGGGCACCGTGTACGGCGTCGGCGAACTTGAAGTGCTGTGGACCTACACATTCTTCTTCAGCTTCATTACCGCGCCGATTTACGGATACTTCGCATCCAAACTGAAGCTGTCAACGTTGCTGCCGTGGACCTACGGCTTTTTCGTCATCAACATACTGATGTTTTATTTCCTGTTCGAGAACGTACAGGAAGACAAAGTCATCGCCGGCGTCTTCTATTGCTGGGTCAGCGTTTTCAACCTGTTCATCATTTCGGTGTTCTGGAGCTTCATGGCCGACATCTTCTCGCGCCAGCAGGCCAAGCGCATCTTCGGCTTCGTGGCGGCGGGCGGCAGCTTCGGTGCTGCCGCGGGCCCGGCCCTGACAGCGGTGCTCGTCACCGTGGTCGGCACCAACACGCTGCTGCTCATTGCGGCGGCGGGCTTTCTCATCACCATTGCCGTGGTGATGATGCTGGAAAAGGAAAAGTCCGTCATGGCGGCCACCGGCCAGCTACAGGGCCACGACTATCAGGCAACAAAGCTTGATGAAAAGCTCGGCGGCAATCCGTTCAACGGTTTCGCGCAGATCATGAAGTCGCCGTACCTGGCCATGATCGCCGGCTTCATCCTGATGCTCACCTGGGTATCGACGATCCTATACTTCGAGCAGGCCGACAGCATCTCGAAAGCCTTTGAAACCCGCGAGGCGCGTACGCAGGCCTTCGCGATTGTCGACGCCATCGTCAACAGTTCGGCCATTCTCATTCAGCTATTCGGCACCAGTCGGCTGGTGCAGCGCTTCGGCGTCACTTCGGCGCTCATCCTTGTGCCGGCCATCATGCTGGTGGCGTTTATCGGCATCGCCGCGTGGCCGGTGATGATGGTGCTCTTGAGCGTGCAGGTCGTACGCCGCGTGGCCGAATACGCCATCGCGCGCCCGGGCCGCGAAATGCTGTTCACCATCGTCGATCAGGAAAGCAAATACAAAGCCAAGAACGTCATCGACACGGTGGTGTACCGCTTTGGCGATCTAAGCTCGGCCTGGATTACGTCGGGCCTGAAGGCGCTCGGCGCCAGCACGGCGGGTGTGGCGATATTCGGGGTTATCGTCTGCCTGGTTTGGGGCTTGATCGCCTGGAACTTAGGCCGCAAGTATGAAGGTGAAGCCGGACAGCGCGCAGGTTTGCGCGCCGCCGCGTAACAGGGGGATATGTTCATGCTCAACCGCCGCGTTCTGATCACCACCATCGCCGCGCTGTCGTTCTTCGCCCATTGCGGCAACGTCACGATCATGAAGCCGGCCCACGCCCAGGAAGGTGCGGCCAAGCCCGCGCCGGAATTGCCCTCGATGAAGGGTGAGACGGTGCTGGTGGCCGGGGCCACGGGACGCACGGGCAAGGTCGTGGTCGAGATGTTGAAGGCGCAAGGCGTAAAGGTGAAGGCGTTCTCGCGCAACATCGACAAAGCCAAGGATGAAGTGAAGGGCGTGACGTGGGTGAAAGCCGATGTGCGCGATCCCAAGACGCTGAAGAACATCACCAAAGGCGTTGACCGCATTGTCTTTGCGATCGGCTCCAACAGCTTCAAGGATGCCACCAACACGCCTGACCTCGTCGACAACAAAGGCGTCGCCGCCCTGGTGGACGAAGCCAAGAAAACCGGCGTGAAGCAGTTTGTGCTGATTTCCTCGGTCAGCGTCACCAACCCCAAGCAGGGCGAAAGCGATTTTCAAAAAGCGATGTACCGGGTGATGACCAACAAGCTGGAGGGCGAAAATTATTTGCGCGCCAGCGGCCTTGGCTACACCGTACTGCGCCCGGTAGGCCTGTGGGACCGCGAAGGCGGCAAGTTCCCCATCGGCATCATGCAGGGCGACGTGGAAGTGCCGGGCATGATTGCGCGGGCCGATGTCGCCGCCGTGGCGGTGAACGCGCTGAACAACCCCGATGCGAAGAACAAGACCGTGACGATCTTCAACGTCACGCATCCGCAATTGGAAGGCTGGAAATCGGCTTTCGCGGGCATTCCCGCCGACAAGTAGGCGCTTCTATATCGGCGCGCTTTCGTCCAGGAACAGCAGCACCGCGCCGCAAGCGTGTTCGGGCTTTACCCATATGCTTTGTTCGCCCGCCACCTGGAAGGGCACGCCTTTTTTCGTCAGGGTGGCGCGCGTCTCGGCGACGTTTTTCACCTGGACGGCAAACGCCGCGAAGCAGGGCGGGGCGGGCAGCTTGACGCCGGGGCACAAGGCCGCCATGCCGCCGGGCTTCATGGCCACGAACCGCTGATCTTTCAGGACCACAAAGCGGCCCAGCGCAAAGGGCACCACGTCGGCTCCGGGCAGGCGCTGATAGCGCCCTGCCGCTTCGTCCAGGTCGTCCACAAGCGCGCCGACGCCGCGCAAGCCCGTGGCCCCGTTCTCGTGGCCCATCATGCTTTTGATAAAGACCAGCTCGGGCGTCTGGTGCTCGACCACGCAGGCAAACCCCTCACGCGCGATGGATTCAGGAATTTGGAACCATTTGAAATCGGCGATGCCCGTGACGCCGCCGGCGTTCACCTCGCGCGAGGCCGCGCGCAAGGGCGGCATCACCACACCGTAAGCGGCCAGATCGTCCCAGCTTTGTTTGGCGTCCGCCGTGCGGAAGGCCACGATATGCAGGCCCTCGTGGCGCGCGAGCCACGGGTCGAGATGATTGCCCTGGCCGGGATGCTCGATCGCCGTCAGCTCCAGGTAGCTGTCGGGGAAAATCACGTGCGCGGACAACTGGCCCAAGGGCACTGGCTCGCCGTCGGGCCCCGGTTGCGTCAAGGGCGCCGGATCGGTGACCAGAAAACCCATATTGCGGAAGGTGGCCACCATCGCATGGATGTCGCGCCCCACCAGACCAATGTGATCGATGGTGGTTTCGCTTGATTGGATGCGCGAGGTGGTGACTGATGTCATGACCGAAATTGTGCCAGATTCGCCAAAGCAGGGACAATACTGATGATGCAGCCGACCAAAACCATGCCGCCTGCAATCGCGCCGGGTGAAGATTATCCGTCCGAATCCTACGCCTGGTATGTCGTCGGCGTGCTGGTGCTGGCTTATACGGTATCCTACATCGACCGCACCATTCTGACCCTGATGGTCAAGCCCATCCGCGACACCTTGGGCATCAGCGATGTGCAGATCAGCCTGCTGCACGGTCTGGCCTTCGCCATTTTTTACACCGTGCTGGGCGTACCCATCGGCTGGCTGGCCGACCGCGCCAACCGTACCCGGATCATCGCTGTCGGCATTTTTGTCTGGAGCATCATGACCGCCTTCTGCGGGCTTTCGCGCTCCTTCTGGCAGATGTTTTTAGCCCGCGTCGGCGTCGGTGTGGGCGAGGCGGCGCTGTCGCCGGCAGCCTATTCCATGCTGAACGATTACTTCCGCCCGCAACGGCGCACGTTAGCCATCAGTGTTTACGCCACGGGCGTGTACATCGGTTCTGGCTTGGCACTTATTGTCGGCGGCGGCGTGATTGCCGTGACGCCGCCGCTCGATCTGCCGGTCATCGGGCATCTGGAGCCGTGGCAGGTGGTGTTCCTGGCGGTGGGTATTCCCGGCCTTCTGGTGGCCGCGCTCATGAAAACCGTGCAGGAACCGCTGCGGCGCGGCCTCATGAAAGGCGGCACGGGCCAGCCCACGTTGAAAGACACCATCGCCTTCGTGAAGGCGCGGCTGCCCACCTACGGCCTGCACTTCCTGGGCTTCTCCATGCTGACAATGCTGTGGAGCGGCTGTGCCGCCTGGATTCCGACGTTTTTCGCGCGCACGTACGGCTGGACGCCCGCTGAAATCGGCCCGTCGTTCGGCGCGGCCGTGGCGGTGTTCGGCACCTTGGGTCTGCCGCTGGGCGGGGCCCTGGCCGAGCGGCTGAAGGCGAAGGGGTACGCCGACGGCAACATCCGCGTTGGCGTCATATCTGGGGTCGCGCTGCTGCCCCTGGGCATCATCGCACCCCTCATGCCGACGCCGCAGTTGGCCTT
>JAEUKM010000272.1 GCA_016793085.1 Rhodospirillaceae bacterium | reverse complement strand
TGGTTGCACAGCATGGCGGCAAAGCGCAGGTAATCGTCGGCGGTCGAGACCAGCCCGCCGCCGCCAGAGGGCGGGGCCGCCGGATCCAGATATTCATCCTTCATAAAGGGCGGGGCGGGTTCCAGCTTGCCGTCGGCGTTTTTCTTGTAGGGCGTGATAAAGCGCGGCAGCTTCTCGCGCGGCAGCGTGAAGCCCGTTTCGGTCATGCCCAAAGGCTCGAAGATGCGCGTGCGCAGCACATCGGCCAGCGGCATCCCTGCGGCCAATTCCACCACATACCCCAGAATGTCGGTGGAGATGCCGTACTGCCAGTTGGTGCCGGGCTCGAACAACAGGGGCAGGGCGGCGGCGGCATCGGCGAACTCGGCCAGGGATTTATAGTATGGCACATAGACCTTGCGGGCGAAGTGCAGCTTGTCGACGGGCGTGTTGCTGAAGACACCGTAAGAGTAACCCGATGTGTGCATGAGAAGGTTGCGGACCTGCACCTGGCGCTTGGCGGGGGCCGTCACCATGCTATCGCCCTCGCCGCTGACGTAGACTTGGGGTTTGGCGAAGGACGGGATGTATTTGGCCACGGGATCGGTCAGCCGCAGCTTGTTTTCCTCGACCAGCATCATAGCCGCCACCGAGACGATGGGCTTGGTCATGGACATGATGCGGAAGATGGTGTCGCGGGTCAGCGGTGTTTTGCTTTCGATGTTGCGGTAACCCCGCGCATCGAAATGCACGATCTTGTTGTCGCGCATGATGGCGGTAAGGAAACCCGGCGCTTCGTTGGCATCGATGCGCCGCTGCATAGCCACACCGATGCGCTTCAGGCGCTCGGGGTCGAAACCCTGCGATTTCGGATTGGCCGTGGGCAGCGTTTTGGCAAGGCTGGGGCTTAAACCCAGCGACAACCCGGCCACGCCCGCGACGGTTCCGGCCAGAAGCCGGCGGCGATCCAGATACATGACGTCCCCCAAACGACCTAAAGAAAAGCCCCGCACCATCATATGGCGCGGGGCCGGTCTTGGTAAGACGGATCGGTGTATTCGCTAATCTATTAAGCACCAAGGCGCAATGAGCGCCTCCCCCTTCTCAGTTAATCGAAACTGTCCGCTCCTGGATTCAACGCAACCAGAGCGTAGATGAGCCCTCATAACAGCGCGGTCTTGGTGAATATAGCGGCCATCATCCAGTTGAATGCCTGTCATGGGCATCGCCCGACCCGCAATGAGAACATACGCGGACAGATAAGCGATGGACCTGCGATTTCTCCAATCAGGAGTTTTATTCGCCGCGTTCCACCATGCGCTCTCTACTGCTCCTCTGAATAACGGGCGTGATTTGGTGCGTCGGTTGGTTGATGGCGGACTTCCATCAATCTCCCGGCACAGCCGATCAAGCGTATTCAAGGCTTCTGCAGAGTTCATTCAAACTCTAAGCAGCCAGATTACGCAGCACGTAATGCAGCACGCCGCCGTTCTTGTAGTATTCCATCTCGCCGTAGTTATCGATGCGGCACTGGACGGTGACGGTCTCGCTCTTGCCATTCGCGCGGTGGATAATGACCTGCACATCGCCCAGGGGCTTCAAGCCCGCGATGGAAATGTCGAACGTCTCCGAGCCGTCGAGACCTAGGGACTTACGGGTCATGTCGCCCTTGAACTGCAGGGGCAGCACGCCCATGCCCACCAAATTCGAGCGGTGGATACGCTCGAAGCTTTCCACCAACACGGCTTTCACGCCCAACAGGTTGGTGCCCTTGGCCGCCCAGTCGCGTGAGGAACCGGTGCCGTATTCCTTGCCGCCGACGATAACCAAGGGCGTGCCCGCCGCCTGGTACTTCATGGCCGCATCGTAAATGGCCATTTGTTCGCCGCTCGGCTGGTGTTTGGTGACGCCGCCTTCAACGCCCGGCACCATTTCGTTCTTGATGCGGATGTTGGCAAACGTGCCGCGCATCATCACTTCGTGGTGCCCGCGGCGGGCACCATAGGAGTTGAAGTCTTTGGGCTGGACGCCGTTGGCAATGAGATATTTGCCGGCGGGGCTGTCTTTCTTGATGGATCCGGCCGGCGAGATGTGGTCGGTCGTTACTGAATCGCCCAGGATGGCCAGCGGACGCGCGCCCTTGATGTCCGACACGGCTTTCGCGGTCTTGCCCATGCCGGCGAAGTACGGTGGGTTGGCGACGTAGGTGGACTTGGCGGGCCAAGTATAGGTTTCGGTCTTTTCGGTTTTCACCGCCTGCCAGGGTGCGGGGCCCTTGAACACATCCGAATAACGCGAGGAGAACATTTCCTTGGTCAGGAACTTCTCGATGCACTCGGACACTTCCGCAGGCGTCGGCCAGATGTCCTTCAGGTAGACGGGCTTGCCGTCCTTCGAGGTGCCGATGACATCGGTGGTGATGTCCTTGGCGATGGTGCCGAACAGCGCATAGGCCACCACCAGCGGCGGCGAGGCCAGATAGTTGGCCTTGATGTGCGGGCTGATGCGGCCTTCGAAGTTGCGGTTGCCGGAGAGCACACCCGCCACCACCAGATCGCCGGTTTCAATGGCCTTGGCGATGTTGTCATCCAACGGGCCGGAGTTGCCGATGCAGGTGGTGCAGCCGTAGCCCACGGTGTTGAAACCGATGGCATCTAAATCCGCCTGCAGGCCGGCCTTGGTGAGGTAGTCGGTGACCACCTGGCTGCCGGGCGCCAGCGATGTTTTCACCCAGGGCTTGCGGTTGAGGCCCAGCGCGCGGGCTTTGCGCGCGACAAGACCCGCCGCGAACAGCACCGACGGGTTGGAAGTGTTGGTGCACGACGTAATCGCAGCAAGAGTCACATCGCCGTCATTGAGCGTGGCTTTGGCGTAGGGGCCCTTCAGATCGGCCACGGGCGCCGACGCCGGCGTGGGGTGTGCAAAGCCGTCTTTCAGCGCCTTGGCGAATTCCGTAGCCGCTTGCGTCAATGTCACGCGGTCCTGCGGGCGCTTGGGGCCAGCGAGTGAGGGCTCAACGGTCGAGAGATCAAGCGCCAGCGTGTCGGTGAAGACCGGATCGGGCGTGCTTTCATCGCGCCACATGCCTTGGGCTTTGGCGTAGGCTTCCACCAGCGCCACACGTTCAGGACTGCGGCCGGTGAAGTCGAGGTAGCGGATGGTTTCCTTGTCGATGGGGAAGAAGCCGCACGTGGCACCGTACTCGGGCGCCATGTTGGCGATGGTGGCGCGGTCGGTAAGCGAGAGATCGTTCAAGCCCGGGCCATAGAATTCCACGAACTTGTTGACCACGCCCTTCTTGCGCAGCATCTGCGTAACCGTGAGCACTAAGTCGGTCGCCGTGGTGCCGGGCTTCAGTTTGCCGGTCAGCTTCATGCCGATCACTTCGGGGATCAGCATCGGCGTCGGCTGGCCCAGCATGCAGGCCTCGGCTTCGATGCCGCCCACACCCCAGCCCAGAACCGCCAAACCGTTCACCATGGTCGTGTGGCTGTCCGTGCCCACCAGCGTATCGGGGTAGGCGATCGTCTTGCCGCCTTCGTCGGCGGTCCAGACCACTTGCGCCAGATACTCGACGTTGACCTGGTGACAGATCCCAGTGCCCGGCGGCACGACGCGGAAATTGTTGAAGCCCACCTGGCCCCATTTCAGAAACTGATACCGCTCGCCATTGCGTTCGAATTCTAGATCGATGTTCTGCGACAGTGACGTGGTGCTGGCGTAATGGTCAACCATGACCGAGTGGTCGATGACCAGATCGACCGGCGAAAGCGGGTTGATTTTCTGGGGATTGCCGCCGAGGGCTTTAATCGCATCGCGCATGGCCGCCAAGTCCACCACCGCCGGAACGCCGGTGAAGTCCTGCATCAGCACGCGCGCCGGGCGGTACGCGATTTCCTGTTCGGGGGCCTTGGGGTTCTTCAGCCACGCCGCGATGGC
The DNA here is from genome assembly GCA_016793085.1 of Rhodospirillaceae bacterium. Taxonomy (GTDB): domain Bacteria; phylum Pseudomonadota; class Alphaproteobacteria; order Rhodospirillales; family Rhodospirillaceae. Next base: position 13,861 of record JAEUKM010000272.1, on the reverse strand, counting down.
CTTGATGTGATCAACCGTGACCGAACTGCCGTCTTCGTAGCGGAGAAGATTTTCCAAGAGCACCTTCATCGAGAAGGGCAGCTTGGAGATGTCGCCAATGTGCTTCGCCGCTTCCGGCAGGCTGAAGTAGTCGTAGCTTTTGCCGCCCGCATTCAGAGACTTGCGGGTTTTCAGCGTGTCGTGTCCGGTTGGCATGGCGGTCCCCCTAGAAGGTCGGTTGTTGATCCAGGGCTTGGGGCCCCGGTTGCGCGCTTTTTCACCCAGACAAAAGCGCTGCGCAAGAAACAGCCCATCTTCCACAACCGGCTTGCCGTTGTCCAGGGCGGCTCCTGTGGATAACTGCCCCAAGTTATTGGGTTTTCGGGTAAAAACACGAATCGCCGCATCTGCAGGTCTCACAGTTTTGTCACGGTGGGGTCCGGCTTTTCGCCACATTTGGGGGCCACCTTCAATCTCATGGACAGCGGCTCAGTCTTGGCTCCTTCGGACCCTGACGCTGTCCGTCGGGGCGTATTCCCCTACCCCCGGCAAAGCCTTCGGTGGTCGGCGCCGGCCCCTCTCCCCCCTCAAACCCCAACCCGCGCCGGCCACCGTTTTTCTTTCCCTGCTGATTGGCCCCACCGACCCGCTCGGTCGATAAATCCCAGGCTCTATAGCCCGAGACGGCCGACTCATTTCTGGTATGGTCCGCCGCCGGAGAATCTGAGGGGTTATGGATCACGTTTTTGCAGCGGCGGCGTTCGCCGGAACCGACTTGAGCTGCCGCCGCGGCGGACGCCTGGTGTTCGCAGGCCTGAATTTCGGCATCAACAGCGGCGAGGCCCTGGTGCTGCGCGGCCCCAACGGCAGCGGCAAAACAACACTTCTTCGCCTGATGGCGGGCCTGGCGCGCAAAAGTTCCGGTGTTCTCACCTGGGACGGGGCGGACGTGCACGACGACCTGCCCCTGCACGGATCGCGGCTGGCCTTTGCCGGGCACCTGGATGCCGTGAAACCGGCGTTAAGCGTGCGCGAGAATCTCGCCTTCTGGGCTGACGTGCGCGGCAGTTCTCTTACCGATATAGACAAGGCCCTGAAGGCGTTTTCATTGTCGCATCTGGCCGACCTGCCGGGGCGCGTGCTGTCGGCCGGGCAGCGCCACCGCGTCGCCCTGGCGCGCGTGGCTATGAACGGCGCGCAGTTGTGGCTGCTGGACGAGCCCACCAACACGCTGGACGACGCGGCCTTAAGCGCGCTGCAGGGCGTGCTTCAGCGGCATTTGCAGAACGGCGGCATGGTGGTGATGGCCAGCCACGGCGATACGCTGCTGCCGCAGGCGAAGACATTGGACGTGCGCGCGTTCATCGCCAAGGCGAGGACAGCGGACCTGGAGAGCGCGGCATGAGAAGTTTTGCCGCGATCTTACGCCGCGACCTGATGCTGGCGGTGCGCAACCAGGGCGAAATGCTGATGGTGGTGGGCTTCTTCGCCATCGCGGCCACTCTGTTTGCCTTTGGTGTCGGCCCCGAAGCCAACGTGCAGTCGCGCATGTCCTCGGGCGTGGTGTGGACGATGGCGCTGCTGGCGGCGTTGCTGTCATTAGAACGTATGTTCGCGCTGGACTTCGAGGACGGCACGCTCGATCAACTCATGCTGAGTGGCGCCGAGCCCGCTGCGGTGGTGCTGGCCAAGACCCTGGCCCACTGGCTGACAACGGGTGTGGCGCTGCTGATCGCCGCCCCCGCCGTGGCCTTGAGTTTTCAGTTACCGTCCCAAGCCTACGGCGCGCTGATGCTGTCTCTTCTCTTGGGTACGCCCACTTTGAGCCTGCTGGGCGCGGTGGGGGCCGCCCTGGTGTTGGGCTCGCGGCGCGGCGGCGTGCTGTTGTCGCTTTTATTGCTGCCGCTCTACTCGCCGGTGCTGATTTTCGGCGCGGCCGCCGTGGAAGGGGCCATTTTGGGCATCGCCACCACCACGCCCTACGCCGTCCTCGGCGGTCTTCTCATCCTGGCTCTGACCTTGTGCCCCTGGGCCGGCGCGGTTGCGTTGCGTCACGCCGTAGAGTAAGCCTAAAACAGGCTGTTTTTTGATGAAAATCAATGCTTTAATGCACAGCCGCGCGATCATGGCGTATCCTCTTGAGCGGGCCGGGTGGGGATGCGACAACGCCCCGGCCTTTCCTTCACGCAGACCATTCGCCGCGCAGCACTGTTTCGACATATGCATAAGTTCGCCAACCCCACCTTCTTCATGAAAATCGCCAACGCGGTTTTCCCCTGGGCCGCGGGCTTGAGCGTGTTGTGCTTCATCGTCGGCCTGCCGATCGCGCTTGTCACCTCGCCGCCCGACTATCAGCAGGGCGAAACGGTGCGCATTATGTATGTGCACGTGCCCGCCGCCTGGATGGGCAGCATGGTCTATGCCGTCATGGCCGCTTCAAGTGCTGTGTACCTGATCTGGCGGCACACGGTGGCGCACATCATCGCCCGGGCCTCGGCCCCCATCGGCGCGATGTTCACGGGTCTGTGCCTTGTCACCGGCATGCTGTGGGGCGAGCCCATGTGGGGCACGTGGTGGGTGTGGGACGCGCGCCTCACCTCGATGTTAATTCTGTTCTTCCTGTACCTCGGCTACATCGCCCTGGGAGACGCCTTCGAGGACCAGGAACGCGGCGACCGCGCCGCCGCCCTGCTGGCGCTGGTGGGCTCGGTGAACCTGCCCATCGTGCACTTCTCGGTGGAATGGTGGAACACGCTGCACCAGTCCTCGATCCTGTCCATGCAGGGCTTCTCCATCAGTACGGAAATGGTGGTGCCCTTGTTGCTGATGGTCGGTGCGTTTCAGTTCTACTATGTCGCGGTTCTGGTGATCAGGCTGCGCGCAGAACTGCTGGCGGCGAAAATCCGCACGGCGCGCTTTAATCTCGCGGCGACAGGTTAAGGATAGATGGAAAACCTGAGCGACTATTTCGCCATGGGTGGCTACGCCCGGTTCGTTTGGCCCGCCTACGCGCTGGGGGCCGCGGGCCTTGTGGCGGTGCTGTGGCTGTCGGTGAAATCGTGGAAGGCGCGCGAGGACGAGTTCGCGAAGTTGAAGACCGCCCGCGACGAGGGAGCGAACTGACATGACCCGCAAACGCCGCCGTCTGTACTTCGTGGGCCTGGGCCTTCTGGGCCTGTTCGCCGCAACCGCGCTGATCCTCACGGCCGTGGAAGACAACATTGTGTTCTTCTTCAGCCCCAGCGACCTGAAAGCCCGCACGGTTACGGCCGACCAGCGCTTAAGGGTGGGCGGCCTGGTGGAAGACGGCAGTGTCGCCAAGACCGGCGAGACGGTGCGCTTTGTCGTCACCGACAACGCTGAAAAACTGACCGTGCAGTACACCGGCATCCTGCCCGACCTGTTCCGCGAGGGCCAAGGCATCGTCGCCGAAGGCCGCATGGGCGCTGATGGAATTTTCATGGCCAGTGACGTGCTGGCCAAGCACGACGAGAACTACATGCCGCCGGAAGTGGCCGAGGCCCTGAAAAAGACCGGGCACTGGCAGGAAGACGCACAGAAAGCCGCGCCCAAGACCGCGCAAGACACAACCACGCCGCCCTCTTCGAACTAGATATCAGAGCCGGCGTACGGGGGAGTTGCCATGCTGATCGAACTGGGACATTTCGCGCTGGCGCTGGCCCTCTTGGTGGCGCTGGTGCAAGGCACCATGCCGTTGCTGGGTGCGGCGCGCGGCAACCCCGCCTGGATGGCCATGGCCGAGCCCGCGGCCATCGTTCAATCGCTGCTATGCGCGTTCGCTTTTGCCGCGCTGACGCACGCCTACATCGTCTCGGATTTCTCGGTGATCGGGGTTGCGCAGAACTCGCACACCGCCAAGCCGCTGCTTTACAAAATCAGCGGCGTGTGGGGCAACCACGAAGGCTCCATGGTGCTGTGGATCACGGTGCTAAGTGTGTTCGGCGCTGCCGTGGCGCTGTTCGGCGCCAACCTGCCGCGCACGCTGAAGGCCCGCACCCTGGCGGTGCAAGGGCTCATTGGCGCCGGCTTCATCACTTTCATCCTGTTCACCTCCAATCCCTTCATTCGCCTCAACCCCGCGCCGGCGCAGGGCAACGGCCTGAACCCGCTGCTGCAGGACCCAGGGTTGGCGTTCCATCCGCCCATGCTGTACCTCGGCTACGTGGGTTTTTCGGTGGCGTTCTCGTTCGCTGTGGCCGCACTTCTGGAAGGCCGGGTCGATTCCGCCTGGGCGCGTTGGGTGCGGCCCTGGACCTTGGCCGCATGGGTGTTCCTGACGCTTGGGATTGGACTGGGGAGTTGGTGGGCCTACTACGAACTGGGCTGGGGCGGCTGGTGGTTCTGGGACCCGGTGGAAAACGCCTCGTTCATTCCCTGGCTGACGGGCACCGCACTCCTTCATTCGGCCATCGTGGTGGAACGCCGCGAAGCCTTGAAAAGCTGGACTATCCTTTTGGCCATCATCACCTTCTCGCTCAGCCTCTTGGGCACCTTCCTGGTGCGCTCGGGGATTCTTACCTCGGTCCACGCCTTCGCCGCCGACCCGGCACGCGGCGTGTTTGTGTTAGCACTTCTGGCCGTGGCGATCGGTGGCTCATTCACACTGTATGCCTTCCGCGCGCCCGCGGTGGACGGCGGCGGCGTGTTCTCGCCCATCAGCCGCGAGGGCGGGCTTCTCATCAACAATCTGCTTCTCACCACGGCGGCCACGACCGTGCTGTTGGGCACGCTGTACCCGCTGATCGCCGATGCGCTGGAACTGGGCAAGCTGTCGGTCGGCGCGCCCTATTTCAATGCCGTGTTCGTGCCGCTGATGGCCCCCCTCGTCATCCTGACCGGCATCGGGCCGCTCCTGGCCTGGAAGCGCGGTGACCTGGCGGGCGCGCTCCAGCGTCTGAAGGCGGCGGCGGGGCTGGCGGCCCTGGCGCTGATTGCCACACTGGCGCTGAACGGCGTTGATCTCATCAACATCGCCGCCGCAGGCGGCATGGCGATCGCGGTCTGGCTGTTCGCGGCCTCCGTCACCGAGTGGCTGTCGCGCGTGCGCGGGCAGGACGGCTTGAGCTGGCAGCGTATCGTGAATTTGCCGCGCTCAGCCTACGGCATGACGTGCGCGCACTTAGGCATGGCGGTGCTGGTGGCGGGCGTCACCGGCGCCACCGCCTGGAAAGAAGAACGTATCGAGAGCTTGAAGCCCGGCGAGCACATCGAGTTGGCGGGTTACCGTGTCACCTTCAACACCGCGCGCGACGTGCGCGGGCCCAACTACGCCGCCCTTCAGGGCGAATACACCGTCACGCGCGATGGCGCAGCTGTCGCCACCATGCGGCCGGAGAAGCGCAACTTCAGCCAGCCCGTGCAGCAGACGACCGAGGCGGCCATTCACACCACCGGCATCTCGGACCTGTACGTCGTGATCGGCGATATGGACGGCGCCGAGGGCGCCTTCGTGACGCGTGTGTACCACGAGCCCTTCGTGCCGTTCCTGTGGTACGGCGTGTTGCTGATGGGCCTGGGCGGGCTGGTGTCCTTGTCCGACCGCCGTCATCGTATAGGTGCTGCCCGGCGTGTAAGCGCGCCCACCCACGCGCTTCCCGCCGAATAGAGCCGGCGGAATAAAGAGATGTCTTCACCCGAGATTTCCGCGCCGCCGAAACGCTGGCCGCTGGTCGTGCCGCTGGTGGTGGTCATCGCGCTCATCGCCCTGTTCGGTAAACGGTTGGCGGACGTGGAAGGCGGTGACGACCCGCGCCTGTTACCCACGGTGCTGCTGAACACGCCCTTCCCCGAGATGGATCTGGCGGCCCTGCCCAACCGCGCGTTCGGCGGGCTGGCCACCACTGACCTGAAAGGCGAAGTGAGCCTGGTGAACGTGTGGGGGTCGTGGTGTGTCGCGTGCCTGGCCGAGCATCCGCTGCTGGTGGCGCTGAACAAAGAAAAGACCGTGCCGATTCACGGCATCGCCTGGCGCGACCCGCCCGAAGCCAGCCTGAAATGGCTGGCCCAGCACGGCGACCCCTATACACGCGTGGGCCAGGACCCGCGCAGTACCGCCGCCATTGCCCTGGGCGTCACGGGCGCGCCGGAAACATTCGTGGTCGATGCACAAGGCGTGATCCGCTACAAGCACATCGGCCCCATCACGCCCGAGGTGTGGCAGACCAAACTGGCCCCGCTGATTGCACAATTGAAGAAATGAAACGCATCGCCCTGTTCATCGCGGCTGTTGTACTGAGTGCCGCCGCTTTCGCCGTGGAGCCGGGCGAGCGGCTGGCTGACGCAAACCAAGAGGCGCGCGCTCGCGAGGTCAGCAAGGCCTTGCGCTGTGTGGTCTGCCAGAACGAAACCATCGACGACAGCCACGCCGAGCTTGCCAAGGACATGCGCCTTCTGGTGCGCGAGCGCATCAAGGCGGGCGACAGCAATGAGCAGGTTTTGTCGTACATGGTGCAGCGCTACGGCGATTTCGTGCTGCTGAAACCGCGCATGACCGGGGAAACACTTGTTCTTTGGTTCGGCCCGCTGATCGTGCTGGTGCTGGGCGGATTTATTGTCGCGCGGCGCTTGCGCAAGGCGCAGCCCGCCGCCGCAGCACCCGCTGCTTTAAGCGCCGATGAAGCGCGGGCTTTGAGTGAACTGACCAAGAACGAATCGGCCAAAAAGGATTCCGCGCCATGATCTGGGCCTTATTGGCGGGCTTGGCCCTGGCGGTGGTGGCCGCGCTGATCTGGCCCCTGGTGCGCGACGCTGGCGCCCCCGACGATGCGCCGCGCGATGTGGTGGTGCTGAAAGATCAGTTGGCCGAGATCGACCGCGACCTTGCGCGCGGCGTCATCAGCGCCACGGAAGCCGAAGCCTTGAAGCTTGAGATTCAGCGCCGCCTGCTCGCGGCCGCGCGCCGGCCCGCCCTGGCCGTCTGGCGCGAAGGCGCAGGCATGCGGTCAGCCCTCACCGCTCTCCTGGCCGTGGCCGTGCCCATGCTGGCTTTTGCCGTCTACATGAACCTGGGCGCACCGACACTTAAAGCGACGGATAATTCAGCCGGGCACCAGAGCCAGCAGGACCCCGAGATGGCGGGCCTGGTTGAGCAACTGGCCGCGCGCATGGCGAACGAGCCCGATAATATCGAGGGCTGGGCGCTTCTGGCCCGCAGTTATCGCCAGATGGAACGCTACGGCGAAGCGCTGGAAGCCTACCGCCATGTGCTGGCGCTGAACCCGCCCGACGCCGAAGCCTATGCCAACTACGGCGAAATGTCGGTGACGGTGGCGGGCGGCACGGTGAATGACGATGCGCGCGAGGCCTTCACCAACGCCTTGCAGCGCGACCGCAGCGATCCGCGTTCGCGCTTTTATTTAGGCCTGGCCGCCGCCCAGAGCGGCGACGCCAAAGCGGCCATCGCCATCTGGCGCGATCTGACCGCCGACGCACCCCCCGATGCGCCGTGGCTGGAGATGGTGCGCGGCCAGATGTTCCAGGTGGCGCAGAGTGCGGCCATCATGCCTGTGAACGTGGACCCGAAGCATCCGTTGGATCTGAAACCGGGCGAGACCAAGCCAAGCGAAAGCAAGGCCGCACCTGTTGCACCGGCCAAGCCCGCACCCCAAGCGGCTGTTGCGCCGCCCACTGTTGCGCCACCGAGCGATCCTGAGGACATCACCTCGCCCGACGTCAGCGCCATCAAGGAGCAATTCTCGGCCGAGAACCTGGCGCAGATTCAGGCCATGGTGGGCAGCCTGGCCGGGCGCTTGGAGAACGAACCGGAAGATTTCAACGGCTGGATGATGCTGGGCCGCTCGTACATGGTGTTGCGCAATTCCGAAGGGGCCAAGCGCGCCTTCGAGAAGGCCATTGCGCTGAAACCGGGCGAGCTTCAACCAAAACTGAGCTACGCCGGCGTGCTGATGAACGAGACCAACCTGAATTCGCCGGCACCCTTGCCCGAGAACCTGGTAAAGACCAGCAACGACATTCTGAAACTGGTGCCCGACCACGCCGAGGCGCTGTTCGTGCGGGGCGTGGCTGCCTTCAAGCGCGGTGATAAAAAGGCCGCGGCGCGCGACTTCGAGGCCGCGAAAAAGAACGCCCGCGGCAACCTGCCCGCCGAGCTGGACCGCTGGCTGGCCGCACTTTAATTCAACCCGGATTACACGCCATGAACGCCAAGAAATTCGCCCAGCGCGCTATCATTCCGCTGATCATCGTGCTGGGCACGCTGCTGCTGCTGCTGATGTTCATGCCGGGCCTGCGCCCCGTGCCCAAGTCCGCCACCAGCACGGTAAGCGGGGCCGCGGCCATCGGCGGGGCCTTCACGCTGACCGACCAGAAGAACCAGACGGTTACCGCCGACAGTTTGAAGGGCAGGCACTTGCTGGTCTATTTCGGTTTCACCCATTGCCCGGACATCTGCCCCATCTCGCTGCAGACCATGACCCAAGCCTTGGAGATCGCCGGGCCCCTGGGCGAAGGCGTGATCCCTGTGTTCATCACGGTCGATGCCGAGCGCGACACGCCCGCCGCCATGGCCGACTATATCGCCAACTTCCATCCGCGATTCCTGGCGCTGACGGGCACCGCCGACCAGCTGCGCGCGGCCGCCGATGCATACCGGGTTTACTTCAAAAAAGCGCAGGAACAAAGCCCGGGCGAGTATATGATGGAGCATTCGGGCTTCATCTATTTCATGGACGGCCAAGGCCAGTACGTGACGCACTTCAATGCCGAGTCCACCCCGGAGGAGATCGCGGCCCGAATTCGCGTGGAATTCGGGCCCAAGAGATAATTTGAACGCCAACCTTTAAGCAAAGGCAGCCACAGCGTGGCATCGCCGACCGACCGCGGCACTGCACAACCCTTCTGGCGCACCAAGAGCTTGCACCAGATGACCGAGACGGAATGGGAAAGCCTGTGCGACGGCTGCGGCAAGTGCTGCCTGCACAAAGTACAAATCAAGGGCATCAAGCTCAAAATCACCAACGTCGTCTGCCGGCTGATGGATGTGAAAACGTGCCAGTGCAGTGACTACGCGCGCCGTAAAACCCTGGTGCCCGACTGCGTGGTGCTGCGCCCGGACACCGTGGGCACGCTGAACTGGCTGCCCAGCACGTGCGCTTACCGGCTGTTGTCCGAGAAAAAGGATTTACCCGACTGGCACCCGCTGATCACCGGCGACCCCGAAAGCGTGCATAAGGCCGGCATTTCGGTGCGGGGCCGCGTGGTCTCGGAACGCGAGGCGGGCGAACTGGTGAAGCACATCGTCGCCTGGACGGATTACTGATGGGCGATTCGGGCGCAGCGCTGCTGAAAGACGCGGACTGGGGCGCACGGGTACAGACGCGCATCAGCGCAAAAGCGAAGCGTATAAGTCTGCGGGTGGATGTGGCCGAGGGCTGCATCGTGCTGGTGCGCCCGAAACGGGCCAGCGACACGCTTGTCGCCGCCTTCCTGCACGACCAGCGCCGCTGGATTGAAAAACATGCGGCGATGCTGCCCGAGAAGGCCGCCATCACAGACGGTTCGGAAATCGCTGTTCTGGGCGAAACCTTGACCGTGCGCGCAGCACCTTCAGCCCGGCGCGGGGTGTGGAAAGAAGGCGGCGTAATTCATGTCAGCGGCGCGCCCGAGCACATGGCGCGGCGGCTGCGGGACTTTTTGAAAAGCCAGGCCAGAAACGCTTTCGCGGCTTGGGCGCGCGGCTTTGCCGAAGCGTTGAATGTGAAAGTGATGCACGTGGGCGTGCGTGATACCGTCACGCGCTGGGGCAGTTGCACCAGGGACGGACGCATTTCGTTAAGCTGGCGGCTGGTGCTGGCGCCCGCGGATGTCGCGCGTTACGTGGTCGCCCACGAAGTGGCGCACTTAAAGCACATGAACCACGCGCCCGCCTTCTGGCGCACGGTGGAAACGCTGGTGGAGGATACGCCCGCGCAGCGTCAATGGCTGCGCCGTCACGGCGCAAGCCTGCATGGGATGTTTTAATTCAAGACGCCTGAAATCGGAGCATTTTCCCGATCCACCTGCGCTGATTCTCAGCTTCGGCGGACACGCCTCAGACCCGTCGAAGCCTTGGCGAAGAACGGGCAAGTGGAGGCCACTTGGCGTGGAAAAATGCGACCAAACAAAAATCTAACGCGAGGCGAGCTTGCGTTCAGCCACGGTCGCGGCGAGTTTGCGCTCGGCCACGAAATCGGCGAATGCGTTCAGGCGCTCCACGAAAGGCTTGCGCTTGGGCATGTCGGCCACTTCCTGAGGCTCGCGGTAGAACACGTGCGTGCCGATGATGGTGGTGGATTCAAAACCCAGGGCCCACGAGGGGCGCGTGAAATCGGCGTGATACCACAAGGCGCCGTCGGTAGGATCGGGGATGGCCGAGTCCTTCTGCAGCACGGCGGCGGCGATCTTCAGCGAATCGCGCCACACTTTCGGGTCATAGGGCACGTCGGTCTTGCCGTCGCAGTACCACGAGAACTGGCAGCGGTGCAGCACGCCGGTGACACGGCTTTGTTTAACGACGTCGCAGAGGTTAGAGGGATAGCGCGCATCCATGGCGCGGTTGAGCACCACGCGCGCCACGGCAATACGCCCGGCGATGACTTCCGAGCGGGCTTCCCAGTAATCGTTCTGCGCGAGGCAGATCAGTTCGGCTTTGGAGACGACGATGCTGTTGAGGTCGATTTGCAGGTCGTCGGGGATATCGAGGGCTTGAGCAAGGGTCGGCTGAAAGGCAGAAAACACCGCCGCCACGGCGGCCGCGAACAGGGCGATCCGGGGTCGTCGCCAGGGCTTACCGTGGTGCGCGGCCGAAAACCGGCGCGGCATCAGATGCATGAGGGTCATGCAAACGCTCCTCGTTCAATCCAAAACTGTATTCGTCGCTGCGGCGCTTTTGCGCCGTGACCCATTCGTGGGTACCGTGTGTGCCGACCCTGGTAACCGCCGACCCCGTCACTTTTGTTTGCAGGGGCCGGGCAGTCCGAAGAACCTTAGCCAAGCCGGCCTTAACAAGGCCTTGCCGGAGGGGTTCTTTCGTTAAGGTGCTGCGGCTCTCCACGCCACGCGCACCCGGGAAAAACATGCGCCTGAATTCCTAACCGGCGCTGGCGGGCGGGATTATCCAGGTAGGTCAGCCCCCGGCAACAAAAATTAACTTTCAATATCAGTGGCTTGGTGATTTTTTTTGTGCGGAGAAGCTGCCGCTGCACTTATGATATTGCATTCTTGGCTTCACTGAGCGGCCAAGGTGCTTGTGACATTTTCCCAAAGGCCGGAAAAGCTGCGCAATTTCAATCTGTTGCCTACCCGATTTGGGCGGCTTGTGCAAAAGCCGGAAAATCGGCCGCTCTGTGGCCAAAATGGCCCTTTGGGGCTAAAAAATCGCGGTTTTACTGCGTTGCACACACAAGATTTATGGCGAACAAGGCGTCTTTCACCACAATAGTAGTGCTTCTGACGATGCTGGTGGCTCTGGGGCCCACGTCGACGGACCTCTATTTGCCCTCGCTGCCGAGCCTGGGAGCGGCCTTCGGCGCGAGCGTGGCCGAGACCCAGTTGACCTTAAGTGCCTTCATGGCCGGACTGGCCGCGGGCACCCTTATATACGGCCCCGTCTCGGACCGTTTCGGGCGCAAGCCGCCCTTGGTGATCGGCCTGATCGTCTACAGTGCCGCGTGCCTGGCCTGCGCGGTCGCCGACACCATCGACCACCTGATTGCCTTGCGATTCATCTCCGCCGTGGGCGGCTGCGCCACGGGTGTACTGACCCGGGCCATGGTGCGCGACATGTTCGACCGCGAGGAAGCCGCGCGCATTTTCTCATACTTGGGCGGGGCCATGGCCCTGGCCCCGGCCGTGGCCCCCATTATCGGCGGGGCCGTGCATGTGCACTTCGGCTGGCGCGGGCAGTTCTTCGTGCTCACGGGCGTGGGCCTGACCCTTCTGGCCGCGACTTTGCTGCTGCTGAGCGAAACCAATAAGCAGATGAATCCCAGCGCCCTCGACCCAGGGCGGCTCGCGCGCAACATCCTCTACCTGGTCCGGCATAAAAGCTTCCTGGGCTTCGCGCTGACCAGTGGGTTCACATACGGCGGGCTGTTCAGTTTCATTTCGGGCGGGTCCTTCGTGGTCATCGAGGTGCTCGGCGTCGCCCCGCAGAACTTTGGATACTGCTTCATCTTCGTGGCCCTCGCGTTCATCTGCGGCAGCGCCATCGGCGCGAAACTGACGCGCAAAATCGGCATTCTGAACATGATGCAACTGGGCGTGTGGATCGGGGTCATCGCCGCCCTGACCGGCCTCACCCTGGCATTGACGGGCATCGCCAATGTCGTGGTGGTGATCGGGCCCGTGGCCATTGTGTTCTTCGCCTGCTCTTTTGTGTTCCCCAATTCGCTGGCGGGGGCCCTCGCCCCTTTCCCCGAAATGGCGGGTACGGCCTCCAGTGTGGCGGGTTGTATTCAGCTGGGCATGGGCGCTGTGATCGGCGTGGCCGTGGGGGCGCTGTTCAACGGCACCACGGTTCCGCTGTTTGCCGTTATCACCGCCAGTACGATTTCAGCCGTTCTCGCCTACTACGGCATCGTGCGCCGGGCCGAAGCGAAAGCCTAATCTTCCGCGCTTAGTCCTCGATCGGCGGGGGCGATTCAGCGTCGGGGGCCGTTTCGCCGCCGACAATGGACTCCCAGAATCGCGCGATCAGGCTTTGCTCGTCCTCCAGGCCCGGCAATTCCTTCTGCGGACGATCCTTGTGCTCGGCCGCCATGACGTCGCGCCAGATGCGCGCGGGCAGGCCGCCGCCCGTGACGCCCTTCATGAAAGCGCCGTCGTCGTTGCCCACCCACACACCGGTGACGAGGTCCGCCGTGTAACCGACGAACAGCGCGTCGCGGAAATCGGAACTGGTGCCGGTCTTGCCCGCCGCCGGGTAGCCGAAGTTTGCTGTCTTGCCTGTGCCGCGCGCGATCACGCCCTTCATCAGGCGATTCATGACGGCGACCTGGTCTTCGGGGATGACGCGGCCCAAATCGCCCGGCTGGCGTTGATAGAGCACCGCTCCGTCGCGGTCGGCGATTTCGGTGATGGCATACGGGAACACGCCGAAGCCGCCGTTGGCGAAGGGCACATAGGCCGCGGTCAGCTCCATCAGCGTCACTTCCGCCGAACCCAGGGCCAACGACAATTCGGGCTTCATGTCCGACGTGATGCCGAGGCGCTTGGCTGTGGCCACCACCGCCTTGGGGCCCACGTCTTGCGCCAACCTGACCGCAACGGTGTTGATGGATTCCTCGAAGGCGTATTCCACCGTGACGGGGCCCTTGTAGTCCTTGGTGAAGTTCTTGGGCCGCCAGCCCGCGATGTTGATGGGCGCGTCCGTCACCAGGTCTTCAGGCTTATAGCCCGCGTTCAATGCGGCGAGATACACGAAGGGCTTGAAGGACGAGCCCGGCTGGCGCATGGCCTGCGTGACGCGGTTGAACTGGCTGTCGGCGTAGTCTCGGCCGCCCACCATGGCGCGCACGGCGCCGTTGGGGGCCAGCGTCAGCACCGCGCCCTGGCTGGCTCTCTGCTGCGCGCCCGCGGCGTCCAGCGTTTTGTCCAGAATACTCTCGGCGGCGGCCTGCATGGGCCAGTTGAGGGTGGTGCGCACCACCAGGTCCCGGTCCACCGTGCCGACGAAGGATTCCACCTGACTTAAAATCCAATCGGCGAAATAGCGCGCCCGCTGCGGGCGGGCATTGGCCGAGGCGGTTTTGAGAATCTGTACCCCACTTTTGGAAGCGGCCTTGGCCTGGGCATCGGTCAGCGCGCCCGTTTCCACCATCGTCCCCAGCACGATTTCGGCGCGCTTTTGCGCAAGGCCCGGATC
>JAEUKM010000262.1 GCA_016793085.1 Rhodospirillaceae bacterium | reverse complement strand
CATCATGGCGACAAACAGAATGGCGAGCTGAAAGCCGTCCACATGTTCGGCCACGGCGGCATAGCCCGCCATCGCCGACAGGGCGATGAGGAATCCGATGCGCGGCTTGCACAGTTCCAGGTAGGCTTTGAATTGCATGACGTTTTCCGGGCCGCTTTTATTCCGCAGGGCGCGCCCCAACCCCTGTCTCGGGCAGGGATGCGGTAACACCTTCACGGCCCTTGGCCAACAGTAATTTCCCCGCCAGCACCACGAAGATCACCCCGCCGATCACGGCAATTAGGCCGCCGACACCCATGACCGACAGCGAGGCGATCTTCTGCCAGCTATCCAGCCCCTGCCCGGCGCCCGCGGTCTTGCGGGCCACGCCGAATGTACCCGCCACGAACAGGGACAACGAGTGCAGGAACTGTCCGGCGCCCAGAAGAACGTACATCCATGTCCGCAACCTTCTGCGTTCCGTGCGCAGGCCCAGCAATGGCAGAAACAGCGCGAAATAAAGGGCCATGAACGCCAGCGTCACGGCAATGAGGGCAGCGTGGTAGTGCGCGGGCGTACGCGTATCCACCGAGCTTTCAAAAAAGCCGATGACGCCGCCGAAGCCGAACAGCGCCAGCGACACGACCATACCCGTTACTTCCGGAGCCGCATTGCGGATATCGCGCCAGCGCCGCGCCAAGAGGTACAGAATGCCCGCGACGATCACGGTCGTCGGTACCGGCAGCACGTACCAATAGAGATCGGTGAACATCAGCCGCTGGGCCGGATCACCGGCGGAGTACGTGACGTACAGCAGCGGGCCCACGGCGGCCCCCGCCACCATCAGCAGCATCATCCACGAGAACACGCGCCCCGGCACTGGCGTTTCGCCCAGGGTGATGCGCGTGAGCAGGTAGAACGCGCACAGCATGAGCGCGGTGTTGGTGAATTGCAGCACATGCCCGCCGCCCCAGATGACAAAGTCATTGAGCGTCTGCATGTCGAGACCGGCGGGGCGCACGAGCCACGCCACCGCGATGCAGACCAGCGCAATCAAATAGATCACGCCTGCGGCGGCAACGCCCAACGTCACGGGCTCCACATCGCGGCGCGCGCGCAGGATCGTCAAGAGACGCAGGATCGGCAGGGCCAGACTGACGGCCAGGAGCGTGAGCCCGGCGTAATACAGCGGATGAACAAGGACCGGGATGTAGTTATTGGGCGACGGCTCGCCGAGATCGCCTAGGACCGGAACCAGCAGCAGCAGCAAGCTCAGGCCCGCGCCGTAAAGGCCCGTGCGCCCGATCAGAATGCCCGCCCCCGTCAGTTCGGCGTTGTGCGGCCCCAGCGTTTGCGCAGTCACCAGCACGGTCAGCGCGCCGTGCACGCCCATGTACCAGATGACGAAGGCGAAGGTGACGTGCGCCACCAGCCCCTTCTCGAAGAAAGACTGGCTGGACCACGGTAAAACGCTCTCGGCCCCCGGCACGCGCAACAGCGCGATCAGAAGCGCCAGGAAACCCGCAACACCCAAAGCCACCAGGGGCAGCGATACCCAGCCGAACAGTTCATGCTTGAAATGCGGAGTCAGTACGCCGGCGAAGCGGCCGTCCACCGCCACATCCAGCCGGTTCTTCTTCTCGCGGTCGATGAGGTCAATGTCGTCGATCATCAGACTCGATCATTGTTACCCAGGACAGCAGACTACGCGGCGCGGGCGGCGGTCAGGCCGCGGGGGCCGGGTAAACGTGGTATAGAATGGCATAGATGGCTACCCCGGTCACGGTCACATAAATCCAGATGGGCCAGGTGATTCGCGCGATTTTCCGGTGCGGGGCGAAGGCCGGATGGAACAAATCGCCGGTTTCGCGCCAGGCTTTCAACGCCCGCCACAGGGTCATGACGATCATGGGGGTCGAGGCCGCCGCCAGCACCACATGGCTGATCAGAAGCGTGAAATAGGCCGGGCGTTCCCAGCCCGTGCCCGGGAACACGAAGATCGGCGCGGTGAAGTGGTAGACCAGATAGCAGATCAGAAACACCGCCGAGACGGCCGCCGCAGCCAGCATGACTTTGCGGTGGGCATCGCGCTGACCCGACTTGATCAGCGCAAAACCCACGAGTAGCAGCACCGTGGAAATGGCGTTCAGCGTCGCATTTACGTGCGGCAAGACATCAGCCGTGGTCATGGAAGCCCCGAGAATGTGGTTGTGAGGTCGAAGGGACGGGTTTTAGGCGATGCGGCGTTAAGGCCCCATCAGCGCGGTTTTGACGATTATGCTGACGTACATGAACAGCGCCATGCCCCCAAGGATCAGGCCAATGGTAACGATTTTCTTGCGGTTGGCTTGGTGTTCGGGCGGCGGAACGGTCATGGCGCCTGGTGTCCTTATCGTTTTTGTCCCACGTCTTTTTTGCGCTGCGTGCGGTGCTTCTCTAGCCCAACCGGCGGGCCAATCAAACCCGCCAGCGTGTAACAGTCTGGAATCGCCGCTCATGAGGCCCTGGTCAGGATCGGCAAATTGCGACTCAGTTGCAAGAAAAGCCGTGCCGCCCCCCAAAAAAGGACCGGTTTCGTCCGCAAAACCGTGCACTTAACCGGCCCTGGCTCGCTTTACGGCGGGGCCTCGTCTGGGCTACCCTCCGGGCGGTGGGTTTGAGTGGGCTTTGGGCGTCTGCAAAGCCCGGCAGAAAATTGAAAAACCTGAAAAAATCAGTTGAACGGCAATTCCCCGGACCTTAAACCGGCGAACATCACGGCCTGAATGGAGAGCATCGGTGACTGGTAAGGTATTGGGCTTCCTGGCCCTCATTTCAACCGCCCTCATGTCCATGGCGGCGGCCGCTCAACAAGACATGCCAACCCCCTCCTTCCCGAAGGAATGGCAGTTGGGCCTGCAGACCCCGGCCTCGACCGTGGCCGAGATGATCTACAAATTCCACAACGAGCTTTTGTGGATGTGCGTCATCATCTCCACCTTCGTGCTGATCCTGTTGCTGATCTGCATCTTCCGCTTCAACGAGAAGGCCAACCCGGTCCCCTCCAAGACCGCCCATAACACAATGATCGAAATCGTCTGGACGGTGGTGCCCATCATCATTCTGGTGGTTCTGGCGATCCCCTCTTACCGCCTGTTGTTCTACATGGACCGCACCCAGGACGCCGAAATGACCCTGAAAGTCATCGGTAACCAGTGGTTCTGGTCTTACGAATACACCGATCAGGAAATTTCCTTCGACGCGCTGGCCACCCCGGCCGATCAGATCGACGTCAGCAAAGGCCAGCACCGCCTGCTTGAAACCGACAAGCACGTGGTGCTGCCGGTCAACACCAACATCCGCATCCTGTTCACGGCCAACGACGTCATCCACGCCTGGACCATCCCGGCCTTCGGCGTGAAGCTCGACAACATGCCCGGCCGCATCAACGAGACCTGGGTGCACATCACCAAGGAAGGCCGTTTCTACGGCCAGTGCTCGGAACTGTGCGGCATCGATCACTCGTTCATGCCGATTGTTGTCGACGTGGTCAGCAAGGAAAAGTTCCAGGAGTGGGTCGCGCAGGAAAAGCAGGCCGCCGAAGGCCCCGCCGCCACGCAACTCGCCTCCGCCCAATAACACCGTCCAATAACACTTCGCGTCCGTTAGCGATTTTGGAGACAGTCAGATGAGCGCAGCCTCACACGCCCACGCCGGTCACGATCACGGCCACGACCATCATCCGTCAGGCCTTGGCCGGTGGTTGTATTCCACCAACCACAAGGACATCGGCACGATGTACCTGGTGTTCGCGGTGGTCGCAGCCCTGGTGGGCGGCGGGTTCTCGATGATCATCCGCGCCGAGCTGATGGACCCGGGCCTGCAGTTCGTTCACGACAAGCACTTCTACAACGTGCTGGTGACCGCGCATGCGCTGCTGATGGTGTTCTTCGTCGTCATGCCCGCCCTCATCGGCGGCTTCGGCAACTGGATGATGCCGATGATGATCGGCGCGCCCGACATGGCCTTCCCGCGCATGAACAACATCAGCTTCTGGCTGATGCCGCCCGCCCTGATCCTGCTGGTGCTGTCGATGACCGCGGGCCAGGGTGCCGGTACGGGCTGGACGCTCTATCCGCCGCTTGCAAGCCTCGCGGGCCAGCCCGACATGTCTGTCGATTTCGCCATCCTGTCGCTGCACCTGGCGGGGGCGTCCTCGATCTTGGGGGCGACCAATTTCATCACCACCATCCTGAACATGCGCGCGCCCGGCATGACCATGCACAAGATGCCGCTGTTCGTGTGGGCCACGCTGATCACCGCCGTGCTGCTCCTGCTGGCGATGCCGGTGCTGGCGGGCGCCCTGACCATGCTGCTGACGGATCGTAATTTCGGCACCACCTTCTTCGATCCGCGCGGCGGCGGCGATCCGCTGCTCTGGCAGCATCTGTTCTGGTTCTTCGGTCACCCCGAAGTGTACATCATGATCCTGCCGGCCTTCGGCATCGTCAGCCACGTGGTCTCCACCTTCTCGCGCAAGCCCGTGTTCGGCTACCTGGGCATGGCTTATGCCATGGCCTCGATCGGCGTGG
>JAEUKM010000249.1 GCA_016793085.1 Rhodospirillaceae bacterium | reverse complement strand
CTACTCCGACGCCTCGGGCATCGCCGATACGGTGTACGTGGGCCCCGAAGCCGAGTTTTTCATTTTCGACGACGTGCGCTATTCGATCGAAAGCAACAACATGTTCTTCTCCTACGACCAGGAAGAAGGCCCCTACAACTCGGGCAAGCGCTACGACGAAGGCAACATGGGCCATCGTCCGCGCCCCAAGGGCGGTTATTTCCCGGTCGCGCCCGTTGACGGCGGCCAGGACATCCGCGCCGAAATGGTGACGGTGCTGCAGGAAATGGGCGTGGTGATGGAAAAGCACCACCACGAAGTCGCCCCCAGCCAGCACGAACTGGGCATCAAGTTCGACACGCTGGTGAAGTGCGCCGACAACATGCAGCTGTACAAGTACGTGGTGCAGATGGTCGCGCATTCCTACGGCAAGACGGCGACCTTCATGCCGAAGCCGGTGTTCGGCGACAACGGTTCGGGCATGCACGTCCACCAGTCGCTGTGGAAGAAGGGCAAGAACCTGTTCGCCGGTTCAGGCTACGCCGACCTGTCGGACACCTGCCTGTACTACATCGGCGGCATCATTAAGCACGCCAAGGCCATCAACGCCTTCACCAACGCCACCACCAACAGCTACAAGCGTCTGGTGCCCGGCTACGAAGCGCCCGTTCTGCTGGCCTACTCGTCGCGTAACCGTTCGGCCTCGTGCCGCATCCCGTACGTGGCGAACCCCAAGGGCAAGCGCGTCGAAGTGCGCTTCCCCGACCCGGCCTCGAACCCGTACCTGGGCTTTGCCGCCATGCTGATGGCCGGTCTGGACGGCATCAAGAACAAGATTCACCCGGGCGACCCGATGGACAAGAACCTGTACGAACTGCCGCCGGAAGAACTGAAGCAGGTTCCGCAGGTGTGCGGCTCGCTCCGCGAAGCCTTGGAGAACCTCGACAAGGACCGCGGCTTCCTGAAGCAGGGCGACGTGTTCACCGACGACTTCATTGACGGCTACATCGACCTGAAGATGGCCGAGCAGAAGCGCCTGGAAATCACCCCGCACCCGCTGGAATACTTCTTCTACTACTCGAACTAAGACGTCGCGGCGGGAACTCCCCGTCAGCCAAAAACCCCCGGCCTCAAAGCCGGGGGTTTTTCATTGGCGCGGTTCCCTGGTAAAACCCTGCCCGCACCCAGGGATTTGTATGGCCGACACCGCCGCCACGCCGCCGCAGACCGAAAACCTTACGGCCCAACGGCTGTCGTTCGCCATTCTGGGGGCGCTGAGCGTCCTGGTGCTGGTCACGTTCCGCGATTACGGCATCAGTTGGGACGAAGAACTGCAAAGCACCTACGGCGAAAAACTGCTGGCGCTGTACACCAGCTTTTTCGCCGACCGCTCGGCGCTGTCGTATGTGAACCTGTACCTCTACGGCGGGTTTTTCGATCTGTGCACGGCCATCGTCAACCGCTTCACGCCCTTCGATATGTATGCCACGCGGCACCTCTTGGGCGGGCTGTTCGGCGTGGTGGGCTATTTCGGTGTCTGGCGGCTGACCAAGCTCTTGGCCGGCGATTGGGCGGCGCTGTTGGCGCTGGCGGTGCTGGCCTCATCGCCGCTGCTGTACGGCCACATCTTCATCAATCCCAAGGATGCGCCGTTCGCCTGGCTGACGGTGTGGGTGCTGTATTATAGCTGCCGCGCGCTGATGGAAGACGGCCAAGTCACGCGCGGCACCATCATCGGCCTTGGCGTGGCGCTGGGCCTGGCGCTGGGCACGCGCATCCTGGCGTTTGCCTGGATGGCCTCGATCTTCGGGGCGCTGGCGGTTGGCGTCATCGCCGCGAACCTGAAAACCCCACACCAGTGGCTGCCTTTGTTCTGGGTGAAAGCCAAACCGCTTTTGTGGGCGCTGCCCATCGCCCTGGTGTTGATGGCGGTGTTCTGGCCGTGGTCGGTAACCGCACCCTTCAACATCGGCGTGGCGATGAAAGAGTTCGCGCATTTCCCCTGGAACACGCAAATCCTGTGGGACGGCGAGACCGTCATGTCCAACGACCTGCCGCCTGAATACCTGCCGCTGCTTCTGGCCGTGCAACTGCCCGAGGTGGTCCTGATCGGCCTGGGCGTGGCATTGGGCGTGGCTGGCTTGCGCCTGAAGCAGCACGGCGTGCCCTTTTTCACCCGGCCGAAAACGCTGGCGATGCTGCTGGTCAGCGTGGTCACGCTGCTGCCCATTCTGGCCTGCGCGATTCTGGACCCGACGCTGTACAACGGCATGCGGCATTTCCTGTTCCTGGTGCCGCTGTTGGGCATTCTGGCCGCGGTCGGCATCGACCGCCTGTTGTGGTGGGTGATGGCCCGCGCCAAGCCCGTGGCCTACGCGCTGGTGGGTATCATCACGCTCAGCATCGGCCATCAGGCCTGGATTGCCTACGAGCTGCACCCCAACGAATATGTTTACTACAACGCCTTCGTCGGCGACCTGGCTGGCGCCGAAGGGCTGTTCGAGATGGATTATTGGGGCACCTCGCTGCGCGAAGCCACGGCGGCGGTGCATTACGCCATCGACCGCGCGCCGGCCCCGCCCCCCGGCGGCTGGAAGGTCGAGGTCTGCGCCAACCCCAAGTCCGTGATGTACTTTCTGCCCGACGGCATGGCGACATTCACGCGCAACCGCGCCGAGGCGGATTTCTACGTGGGCCTGAACGCACTGGCCTGCCGCGATGCGCCGCTGGAGACAGGCCGCGTGATCGCAGAGGTGAAGCGGCGCGGCGTGACGCTCAGCCGCGCGATTGACCTGCGCAAACCCATCACATCCCCAGGAACGCCCCCAGGACCACCATGACCTTGAAACTGTATTATCACCCGCTGTCGTCGTTCTGCCACAAGGTGCTGATCGCACTGTACGAGAACAATACACCGTTCGAGCCGGTGATGATCGATCTCGGGAACGCTGCTTCCCGCGCCGACCTGCATCGTCTGTGGCCGGTTACGAAATTCCCGGTGCTGCGCGACGACGCCAAGGACCGCACGGTGCCTGAGTCCAGCATCATCATCGAGTATCTCGACCTGCACTATCCCGGCCCGACGAAACTGGTCCCCCATGACACTGATGCCGCGAATGAAATGCGGCTGAAAGACCGCTTCTACGATTTACACGTCCAGGTGCCGATGCAAAAAATCGTCGGCGACCGCATCCGGCCTGCTGACAAGCGCGACCCCTTCGGCGTCGAGCAGGCCCGAGCCGCGCTGAAAACCGCCATCGACATGGCCGAGAAAGACCTGGCGGGCCGCACCTGGGTGATGGGCGATGCCTTCACGCTCGCCGATTGCGCCGCGGCCCCGGCGCTGTTCTATGCCGACCTGGTGATGCCGTTTACGTCCACGCACAAAACAGTGGCCGCTTACTTCGAACGGCTGAAAGCGAGGCCCAGTTACGCGCGGGTGCTGAAGGAAGCCGAGCCCTTCATGCAATTCTTCCCGCGCGGCTAAAGATCAGCGAAACGCTTCAAGGCGAAATCATGCCGCGCAAGTAGGTCGGCAAAAGTCTGCGATTTCAGGAAGGCGTATTCGTTGGCGCGCGCCCGATGGATAGACCCTGCTTCGTCCGCGCAGTCACCCGGATGGCACATCACGACGGGCTTGCGTGCATCGGTATCAAGAAAGCGGTCGAAAAGCCGGGCCACATCTTCGCTGCCGTCCAGGCCGTAA
>JAEUKM010000241.1 GCA_016793085.1 Rhodospirillaceae bacterium | reverse complement strand
GGCAAGGCGCGCGCGCTATTCGCCACGCACTATCACGAACTGACCTCGCTAGCGGGCCGCTTGGCCGAACTGGCCCCGCACACCATGAAGGTGCGCGAGTGGCAGGGCGATGTGGTGTTCCTGCACGAAATCGGCCCAGGTGCGGCGGACCGCTCCTACGGCATCCATGTCGCCGAACTGGCGGGCATGCCGGGGGCGGTCATCGCCCGGGCCCAGGAAGTCCTTGATAATCTTGAGAAAAGCGAGCAGGCCGGGGCTGCCCGCAAGCTCGCCGCCGACCTGCCCCTGTTCGCGGCTGTCACCCGGCCCGCGGGTGGCCGCCCCAGCACCGGTCCGTCGCCGCTCGATACGGCGCTCGCCGAGATCAACCCCGATGAACTGACCCCGCGCGAGGCGCTGGAGGCGATTTACCGCTTAAAGGCACTTAAAGCCGACAAGAAAGGCGACAAAGCGTAACCGGCTACCAAAACGGCTCTGGTATACTTATCTATCCAGCAGAAACGGGCCGTTGCCCGGAGGTCTCCATGTTCGACGTCGATCCCGACAAGCCCGACATTCCAGCCCTCGCCCGCATTCAGTTGTGGATGGGCGTGTTCTGCATGATCGCCTCCATCTGCGCGCTGCTGTTGGCCTTCTCGAAATTCGAGTGGGTCAACGAGGTCTTCGCCTTCGCCGCCGCCATCGGCATTTTCCTCATCGCGCTTCTGTTCGTGGGCCAGGCCAAAATTCTCGAGCTTCAGGCCGTCATCAGCGCCCGCGTCAAATCGCGTTTCGCCATGGAAGGCATGGCACGCAGCGCAATGCCCGCCGCTGGGGCCGAACGTAAACCGCCCATCATTCCGCAGACGAAGGGCGAACGCGTGATCAAGGTCGGCGAGCAGGAAGCCCGCGAGCAGGGCTTGCGCCTGAAGTAAAAATCGCTCCACGTGCGCACCATCCTCAAACCCCGCGACATCATCGACCGGCGCGCACTGTCCGCCAGTCTTGACGCCATCGCGCTTCATGACGGCGCCGACAGCGAACGCCGCGCCAGATTCATGGAGGCGCTGAAAGGCGCCCTGAAAAGCGGTGACGATGAAATCCGCACCCGGCTCGAGAACGGCAGTTACCAGGGCGATGATTGCGTGGCCGCCCGCTCGTACATGATGGACCAGCTGATCCGCGTGCTGTTCGATCACGCCATTAACCATCTCATCCGCCGCGGCGTGCCCACCACGGGCGAGCGCATCGCCGTGCTGGCCATCGGCGGTTACGGCCGCGGCGAACTGGCGCCGCTGTCGGACATCGATCTCTTGTTCCTGCTGCCCTACAAGGAAACACCCTTCACCGAGCAGCTGGTGGAGTTCATCCTCTACTCGCTATGGGACTTAGGATTGAAGGTGGGTCAGTCGGTGCGCTCGATTGACGAGAACATCGTCCACGCCAAGGCCGATATTACCGTGCGCACATCGCTTCTGGATGCGCGCTGGATCTGGGGTGACCAGGACCTGGCCGCCGAATTCAAGAAGCGCTTCCAGAAAGACATTGTCGATGGCAGCGGCGCGCAATTCGTGCAGGCAAAACTGGCCGAACGCGACGCACGCCACGAAAAGACCGGCGATTCCCGCTACCGGCTCGAGCCCAATGTAAAAGACGACAAGGGCGGCTTGCGCGATCTGCATACGCTCTACTGGATCGCGAAGTACCTCTACGGCGTGTCCGACGTGCGCCGCCTGGCCGACTTGGGATTGATCGACGACGATGCCGCCATGCGCTTCGCCAAGGCGCACGACTTTCTCAATACCGTACGCTGCCATCTGCATTACATCAGCGGCCGGGCCGACAACCGCCTGACGTTCGATCTTCAGCGCGATATCGCCAAACGCATGAACTATTCCGACCGGGCGGGCTCCACCGCCACGGAGCGCTTCATGCGCCACTACTTCCTCATCGTACGCGACGTGGGCGACCTCACACGCGTGTTTATTACCATGCTGGAGGAAAAAGGCCGCCGCAAACCACTGATCCGGCTGCCCGCGGCCTTGCGCCGCAGGAAGGTGGACGACTTCTTGGTCGACGGCGGGCGCATTGCCCTGACGGACGCCGAAGCCGCCAGAACGCCCCTCAAGCTTTTACAGATTTTCCGTACCGCCCAGGCCCATGCGCTCGATTTTCAGCCCGATGCGCTGCGCGTTATTGCCCGTAACGCCAAGCGCATCACGGCCTTGCGCGACAATCCCGCGGCCAACGCGGTGTTCATGGACATCCTCACCGAGCCCAAAGGCTCCGAGGCCATCCTGCGCCTCATGAGCGAGGCCGGCGTGTTCGGCCGCTTCATCCCCGACTTCGCCCGTGTCGTCGCCCAGATGCAGTACGACATGTATCACGTCTACACCACCGACGAGCACACTATCCGGGCCATCGGTATTCTCAACCGCATCGAGCAGGGCAAGCTGAAGACCGACCTGCCCGTGGCGTCCGAGGTCATCCACAAAGTGCAATCGCGCCGTGCGCTCTATGTGGCGGTGATGCTGCACGATATCGCCAAGGGCCGCGGCGGCGATCACTCAGACTTGGGGGCCGATATCGCGCTAGAGCTGTGCCCGCGTTTGGGTCTGACGCCGGAAGAAACCGAATCGGTGAGCTGGCTGGTGCGCTACCATCTGCTCATGAGCAACACGGCCTTCAAGCGCGACCTGGACGACCCCCAGACCATCGCCGCGTTTACCGAAGCCGTGCAGTCGCCGGAACGCCTGCGCCTGCTGTTGGTGCTGACCTGCGCCGACATCCGGGCGGTCGGGCCAAATGTCTGGAACAACTGGAAAGCGACATTGTTGCGCGAGCTTTATCACCGCGCCGAGGAATACATGTCGGGCGGCCAGAACACCGCCACGCGCGACGCCCGCATCGCCGCCAAGCGCGAAGCCCTGGCCGCGCGCCTGAAGGACTGGCCGGAAGATGTACGCGAAGCTGCTGTCAGCTCGCCGTCGCCGGCCTATTGGCTGGCCTACGACACCGACATTCAAGAACGGCATATGCGGTTCATCCGCGCGGCCGAAACCAAGAACGAAACCGCCGCCATCGACTTTGAAGTGGTGCCCAAACGCGCGGCCACCTCCATGCTGGTCTACACGCCCGACCATCCGGGCCTTTTCGCCAAAATTGCGGGGGCGCTCTCGCTCTCGGGCGTATCGATCGTGGATGCGAAGATTCTCACGCTGGCCAACGGCATGGCGCTCGATACTTTCTACTTCCAGGATTACGACGGCGAGCCCATCACGCAAGAATCGCGGCTTGCGCGCATCAAGGCCCGCATCAAGACCGCCTTGGAAGGCCGCGTGCGCTTCAACCAGGAGCTTTCAAAAACCTCCATCCTGCGCGTGCCCACCCGCGCCAAGGCCATGGAGGTTCCGCCCCGCGTATTCATCGACAACACCGCCTCGAAGGTATGCAGCGTCATCGAAATCAACGGTCATGACCGCGCAGGCTTCCTGTTCGACGTCACCAAGACGTTGACGGACTTAGGCCTGCAAATCGCCTCGGCGCACATTTCCACCTACGGCGAACGCGTGGTCGACGTGTTCTATGTGAAGGATGTCTTCGGCATGAAGGTGGAAAACGAGACCAAGCTGCGCCAGATTCGCGACGCCTTGGGCAAAACCATCGGTGTGGCGGCGGGCGACGTCTCAATCCAGGCCCGCAAGCCCGCCGCCCTTTCCTCATCACCGCCCAGGGCGGCTGAATAAGCCGCCCGCCAAAAACCAGTGCGGCTGAATAAGCCGTCCGCCATAAAACCGGCACGGCTGAATAAGCCGCCGCCGAATAAGCCACAGTTTTGCTCTTCTTTCGCCCCGGATTCACGCGCGCGCGGTTTTAGGCTAAACCCTTGGCCATGACCCTGCTTCGCTCCTTCACCACCGTGGGCTCTTTCACCCTGCTCTCGCGCGTCACGGGCCTTGTCCGCGACGTGTTGACAGCCACGTATCTGGGCGCGGGTGCGGTGGCCGATGCTTTCTTCATCGCCTTCCAGATTCCCAACCTGTTCCGCAGCCTGTTCGCCGAGGGCGCGTTCTCGGCGGGCTTCGTACCCATCTTCACCCAGATTCTGGCGCGGGACGGACAAGCCAAAGCCAAACAATTCGCCGATGATGCCTTCTCGGCGCTTGCGGCGGCATTGCTGGTGTTCAGCATCCTCATGATCATCGCCATGCCCCTGGTGTTGATCGTCATGGCGCCGGGTTTTGCCGACATCCCCGGCCAGATGGGGAAGACCACGGAACTGGCGCGCATCGCCTTTCCCTATCTCTTTTTCGTTTCGCTCACCTCGCTGCAATCGGGCGTGCTGAATGCCTTCGACCGCTTTGCCGCGGCTGCTGCCGCACCGGTGCTGCTCAATATCACGCTCATCGCAGCGCTGCTGGCGGGCGTGGGGGCCGACGGCGACCCGGCCCTGTTCCTGGCCTGGGGCGTGTTTGTAGCGGGCGTGGTGCAGTTCCTGTGGCTGGCGCAGGACTGCAAGCGCATCGGCATGCGCTTTCGCTTCCACCGCCCGCGCCTGACGCCAGAGGTGAAAATGCTGCTGTCGCGCATGGCTCCGGTGGTGTTCGGGGCGGGCATTTACCAGCTCAATCTTGTCGTCAACAAAATGGTGGCTACACTTATTTCGGCGGGCGCCGTGTCATGGCTTTATTACGCCGACCGCGTGAACCTGTTGCCCGTGGGTGTCATCGGCGTGGCGGTGGGCGTGGCCCTGGTGCCCTTGCTCTCGCGCCATATCCAGAACGGCGATACCGCTGCCGCCAACGCCAACCAAAACCGCGCCATCGAAATCTGCCTGCTGTTCACCCTGCCGGCGGCGGGCGGCATCGCCATGCTGGCCGCGCCCATCACCTCTGTATTGTTCGAGCGCGGGGCCTTCTCGCCCGCCGACCGCGAAGCCGTGGCGGCGGCATTGGTGGCGTTCTCGTTCGGTTTGCCCGCCTATGTTTTGAACAAAGCGCTGACGCCCGGGTTCTTCAGCCGGGGCGACACGCGCACGCCTGTTAAGGCGGCGCTCGCAGCTTTTATTGTGAACGTCGTTCTCAATCTCATGGCGCTCAAGTTCTGGGGCCACGTGGGCATTGCGCTGGCCACATCGGTGTCGGCGTGGCTCAACATTCTTATCCTGGGCGTGGTCCTGCATCGGCGCGGGCACCTTCAGATCGATGCGCGCCTGGGCTGGGGCATTCCCAAGCTCATCATCGCCACGGCCGTCATGTGCGCGGCTCTATGGTACGGCGCGGGGTTTGTGGCCGCCGAGATGGGCCCGCTGTTCGGTGCGGAAGGCCAGCACGGCGGACCGTTCCTGATGCGCATGGCGGTTCTGGCCGCACTTATTTCGGGTGGGGCAGCCGTCTACGGCCTTGGCGTACTTGCCACGGGGGCCGCACGCTTTGCGGACTTGCGCCGCCTGCGCCGCCAGGGTAACTAGCCGCCCAAGTTCATGGTGTCCTGGGTCCATCCGGACGCCTCATATAGGGAAGACGATCATGTCCACCAGCGGGTCCACACCGCCCCCTCGTAATAATGTTCAGACTGCCGGGCGTATTCTCTCCGGCATCCAACCCACCGGAAATCTACATCTCGGCAACTATCTCGGCGCCATCCGCAACTGGGTGGGCCTGCAGAAAGACTACGAGTGCTTTTTTCTCATTGTCGATCTCCACGCCATAACGCTATGGCAGGACCCCGCCGAGCTGCGCCGCGCCACGCGCGAAGTGGCCGCAGGCATGATCGCCTCGGGTGTCGATCCCGTGAACAACGCGCTGTTCGTGCAAAGCCATGTGCCCGCCCACGCGGAGCTGGCTTGGGTGTTCAACTGTGTTGCGCGCATCGGTTGGCTCAACCGCATGACGCAGTTCAAGGACAAGGCGGGCAAGAACCGCGAGAACGCCTCGGCGGGCCTGTACGTCTACCCCAACCTCATGGCCGCCGACATTCTGGTTTACAAGGCCACGCACGTGCCCGTGGGCGAGGATCAGAAGCAGCACCTGGAACTGACGCGCGACATTGCCCAGAAGTTCAACAACGATTACGGCAAGGCCGTGTTCCCACTGCCCGAGCCGGTCATCCGCGGCCCCGGTATGCGGGTAATGAGCCTGCGTGATGGCGCTAAGAAAATGTCGAAGTCGGACGAGTCCGACTACTCGCGCCTCAACATGACCGACGACCGTGACGCCATTGCATTGAAGCTGCAGAAAGCCAAGACCGACCCCCTGCCGCTGCCAGCGACCGAAGCCGAATTGGAAGGCCGCCCCGAAGCGGCCAACCTCATCAACATCTATGCGGCCCTGACGGATAAGACGATCCCCGAAGTGCTGGCTGATATTTCGGGCTTGCAATTCTCGGCCTTCAAGTCGCGGCTCACCGATATTGCCGTGTCGGTACTGGGGCCCATCAACGCCGAAATGCAGCGCCTGATGAACGACCCGGCCGAGATCGACAAGGTGCTGTCGCGCGGGGCCGACAAGGCCAACGCCGTGGCGGGTGAGGTTTTGAAGGAAGTCTACGACACGGTCGGTTTCCTGCCGCGCCGGTAAGGCTATAGTTGTGGGGCGCTGCCATGCCCTGGCGGCGTCACCGGGGGCGGTACGATGGAACTGCACCAGATCCGCTATTTCCTGACACTCTGCCGTGAACTGAATTTCACACGCGCGGCGGAAACTTGCCATGTCTCGCAACCGGCGCTGACCAAAGCCATCAAGACATTGGAAGACGAGCTAGGCGGCGATCTCTTCCGGCGTGAGCGCAACAATACGCATCTGACCGAGCTGGGCGCCCTGGTGAAGCCGCATCTGGAGCAAGTGCTGGCGGCCACCGAGGCCGCCCGCGACCACGCCCAGGGTTTCAAAAGCGCTGCCAAGGCGCCCCTGAAGCTGGGGGTCATGTGCACCATCAGCCCGCAGATGATCACCGGGTTCTTGCGCGCCGTGCGCGAGCAGCTGCCGTCGGTCGAGCCCACCATTATCGAACGGCCCGGGCGTCAGTTGATGGACGACATGCTGCGCGGCGAGATGGACGTGGCCTTGGTGGGCCTGCCCAGCTTGCCCGAACGCTTCAATGCCATCCCACTCTATAAGGAACGTTATGGCGTCGCCTTCGCCAGGGGCCATCGCTTCGAGGCCATGAACGCCGTGGCGATTGGTGATTTGAAAGACGAACGCTACGTGCAGCGCCTGGCCTGCGAGTTCGACGATCATTTCGACGCGGCGGGCCTCGAGGACGTGCCGGTGAACATCGTGTTCCGCAGCGAGCGCGAGGATTGGGTGCAG
Source organism: Rhodospirillaceae bacterium (assembly GCA_016793085.1). Taxonomy (GTDB): domain Bacteria; phylum Pseudomonadota; class Alphaproteobacteria; order Rhodospirillales; family Rhodospirillaceae. The sequence goes on along the minus strand of JAEUKM010000241.1, from coordinate 854 downwards.
GCGATTCTGGCTGCGGGTTTCGGGTGCGCCGTCATGCCCGAGTTTCTGCCGCGCCTGCCGGGCGTCGTGATGCGGCTGCTGATTGCGCCGGAAATGACGCGCACCGTATCGCTTGTGACCCTCGCCGGCCGGCAGTTCAGCCCCGCCACGGAGGCGGTTGTGCGCCTGGCCAAATCCTTCCGCTGGGACGTTATCCAGGGCTGAAATGAATCATAAGGCGTTGATAAATATTAAAATATTAACTTCTATTTTGTCATAACTTAAAGTTATCGAATCGAGAAAGAAGCGCTATTGGCCATCACGTCGTAGGCCCACGTATCCCTACCGCCATCGCAGCGCTGGGAGGGTCCTGGATGTCTGCGTCAGACAGGCAAAAAGGAAACCACCATGCTCAACACCAAAATCATGCCCTCGATTCTTACCGCCGCCGTGGCCGGTGCAGCTTACGTCGCCATCAGCGCCGCTCCGGCCGCTGCCCAGGACAAGCCGAAGTACGAAAAGTGCTACGGCATCGCCAAGGCCGGCGAGAATAGCTGTGCTGCCGCCAACGGCGCCCACGGCTGCGCGGGCCAGGCCAAGGCCGATTACGACGGTCAGGAATTCAAGGATGTGGCGGCCGGCACGTGCGAACAGATGAACGGCCAGAAGACCGCTTTCACCGGCAAGAACCCGAAGATGAAGAGCTAAGCCCGCTTCGCTTTTTACTTTAACTTCACCATGACGGGACGGCCGTGTTCTGCCCCCTCGACACTACCGCGGCGTCGCCGTCATGGTCTCTTTTCAAATCTGAAACCGCATAGGCCGCGCCATGCCCATGATCGCCAAACTTCAGACCTTTCACCGCGCCGCCCTTG
>JAEUKM010000217.1 GCA_016793085.1 Rhodospirillaceae bacterium | reverse complement strand
CGTGGACGAACCCATGAACATTTTAATCCCACAACAACCCGGCGCGCGTTCCAGGTCTTTCAACTGATCGGCGTTCTCGGGCGTGGCACCCACAAAAAAAGCAAAGTCGCTCCACATGCGGCCGGTGGCGCGCTTCACCTTGTCCGCAATCAATTCAGCGGTGGCCGTCGGCGGATCGGTGTTGGGCATCTCGAACACGGCGGTGACGCCCCCCAGCACCGCGCCCAGCGAGCCCGAAGCCAGGTCCTCTTTGTGCGTCGGGCCCGGCTCGCGGAAGTGCACTTGTTCGTCGATGACGCCGGGCAGAACGGCCAGCCCCTTGGCGCCGTACGCAACCTTGCCCTGGCCTTTCAGACTACCGAAGGCGGCGATGCGCCCGGCGGTAATGCCCACGTCGGTCTCTACCGGACCGCCGGGGGTAAAAACCGTGCCGCCTTCAACCACCAGATCGAACATCGAAGCCACCGCTGTAACTTGTTTTAATGCGTGAGAGCCGCGAACACATCGCCCTCGGCCTTGCGCCCTAGAATATGCCTGTTATGCCACAGCGCATAGAACAACAAGAGCCACCGCGCCGTGCCGTGTTTTGCGCTGGCGTGGGCGAACAGGCCGCGCACAGCCTCGGGCTCGCACAACTCCGCCACGCCCGGCTGCGCCGCCACCAGGGGGGCGAGTCGCGCGGCCTGTTCGGCGATCCATTCGGCCACGGGCACCGAGAAACCCTTTTTGCGCGCCAGGGCCGGATAGCCGGGCAACGCCTGCCCCAGCCAGCGGCGCAACAGCCGCTTGCCGAGACCCTGGCGTAACTTCAAGCCGTCGGGCAGGCCGAATACGGCCTTGGCCACGGCAGGATCCAGGAACGGCACGCGGCCTTCGATGCCGTGGGCCATCAGGCAACGGTCTACTTTCAACAGCAGGTCGTTGGGCAGCCACGTGGCGATGTCCAGCGCCTGCACGGCCTGCAAGCCGCGATAGCCCGCCGTTTCAACACGCGCTTCCGCTGCATCCATCCCGGCACGCCAATCGGCTTTCGTGCGCAGCACGCCCGCATCAAAAAGAGCGCTTTTGCGCCACGGAGTTTTACGGAACGGCCACGGACGTACGCCAGCGCGATAACGCCCATAGCCTGCCAGTAACTCATCACCCCCCTCGCCCGACAGAATCACCTTCACGTCTTTCTTGGCGCGTTCCGCCAGCAAGTACGACGGGATGACGGCGTAGTCGGCCACGGGGTCGTCCATGCAGGCGGCAATCTCGGGCAGGCGCGCCCAGAAATCGGCGGGCGTGATCTCCACTTCGATGTGCGTGGCCCCGAAGGCCTGGGCGACACTTTGGGCTTGCGCGCGTTCGTCATGCGCCGCCGTGCCGGGAAATGCCGCCGTGTAGGCCAGAACCGCGCGCGGCTCCTGGGCCGCCATCATGGCCAGCACGGACGATGAATCGATCCCGCCCGAAAGAAACATGCCGTAAGGCACGTCGGCGCGGCGATGCACCTGGATGGAATCGCGCCACGCCGCGTCGAAAACCGCCAGCGCTTCATCTTCCGTAAGCTGCAATAGGCCAGCGGGCGGCAACGCGGGAACGGTGTGCCGCCGCACCACGCGGCCTTTCTCGATCACCAGGGTTTCGCCGGGCGCAACACGGGTGATGCCGGCAAAAGCGGTTTCAAGTCCGTTGGTGAATTGCAGGGCCAAGAGTTCCTGCGCGGCGGCGGCATTGACACGCGGCGGCACCAGACCTGCGGCCATCAAAGCCTGGGGTTCCGAGGCAAAGCATAGCCCATCCGCCACATCGGCCAAGTACAGTGGCTTGATGCCGAAGGGGTCGCGGGCCAGCAGCATGACCTCTTTCGCCGGGTCGTGAACGGCGATGGCGTACATCCCCCGCAAGTGCGCCGCGAAGGTTTCGCCGTAGCGGCGATAGGCGTGCAGCGCGCTTTCGCAGTCCGAGCCCGTGGCGTATGCAGCATCGGAAAGTGTGCGGCGCAGGTCGAGGTCGTTGTAAATCTCGGCGTTGGCGATCAGCGCCACATTGTCGGATGCCACCAGTGGCTGCGCCCCGCCCGCAAGATCGACGATGGCCAGCCGCGTGTGCACCAGACCCGCGCTGGCTACAACGCGCACCGCATGGCCGTCGGGCCCGCGATGGGCCAAGGCCTGCGCCAGTTTCTGTAAGGTCACCGTAGAGGGTGCGGCCCCGTTGCGCGTGACTAGCCCTGCGATGCCGCACATGGCGCCGCCCTAATGCGCCGTAGACATCGGCGTGCGTGATGTCAGAGTTTGGAACAGATCGATGTAGGCTTTGACAAGGTTCGCGGGCTGGAAGGCGCGCTCGTAAGCCGCGCGGCCCGCCGCCCCAAGTTTCTTGGCCGTCTCGGGCTCCACCAGAATGAACTTGATGGCTTCGGCCAGACTTTGCGGATCGTTCACAGGCACCAACAGGCCGTTTTCCTGGTGCTGAACAAGCAAGCCCGGCCCCAAGCTGTCGGCGGCGATCACCGGCACGCTTTGCGCCCAGGCCTCGACAATTGCATCGCCCAGGTCTTCCTGGCGGGCGGGATATATAAAAGCATCGGCGGCGGCGAGGTACGGCCGCAGATCGTCCTGCCAACCCAAAAAGCGCACACGCGGCTTCACGCCCAGTTCGTAGGCACGTTCCTCCAGGGCCGCGCGGTCGGCCCCGTCGCCCGCGATCCAGAGATAGACGCTCGACAGACGCGCCAGCGCCGCCAGCAGATCGGCGATGCCTTTGCCCTGCTCCAGCCGCGCCGCCGTGAAGATGAGGCGCGACGTGGCGGGCGTGAACAACTTCTTGCGGTCGACGGGCGTGACCTGCCCGGTGTAAAGCGAGGTAGAGGGCAGATGCGGCAGCACGTGAATGGCAGAGGTGGCCCAGCCGCCATCAATGGCGGTTTCGGCGCGGGCCTGCGACGGTGCGATCAGCGCGTTGCAGGTCTTCAACCGTTCGATATCAAATGCCAGAGGCGCGCGGCCCACATGCACATAGCCGCCGCCTTCCACGAGCACACTCGCCTCGGGCATCCAGGTCATCACGATGTCGGGCGTGTAGCGCTTCAGCTCGGCGTTGATCTTGCGCCGGTCGAGGAACGCGAAGGCGCCCGGCAAGTTCATTTCAATGATCTCAATGCCGCGCGCCTTCAGGCGCTGCGCGGCGTCGCTGGACGCAGGCGCGATCACGCGCTGGCCGACCCCGGCATCATGCAGGGCCGCTGTCAGCCGCTCGAACTGCGCCACCGTGCTGCCGAAGGCAGCATCTGCCGTAATGTGCACGATCTTCATAGCGCGCACATCCTACTACGGGCTCCGTGCGTGGTGAATCATTTCCGTTACCGCAGCGGCGACAGTGTCGACACCGATGCTCTCGATGCGGCGCGCATCGTTGTCAAGCGGGGCCTCGACCACGCGGCCCTGATCGCCCCAGGGCCCGAAGTGCGCCGGGTTGGTGGGCCCGAACAGCGCCAGTGCGGGCATACCCGTGGCGGCGGCCAGATGCGTAAGCCCGGAATCGTTGCCGATATAAAGCGTGCAGCGCCTTAAGCTCGCGGCCACCACCAGCAGATCGGGCTGATCGGTCATCAGAATGCGCTGGCGGTCCGGGATGGCGGCGAGCAACTGCGGAAACTGCGCCTCCTCGCCGGGGCCCGCGGCCAACAGCACGCGCCACCCGGCGCACGGGGCGCCGTCGGCCAGCAGCGCGCGCACCAAGCCAGCGAAATTGGCATCTGGCCAGGTCTTTTCGGGCCGCGCGGCGATGGGTGCGATGGCCAGCACTTTTGCACCGCCCGGCACCAAGCGCGCAGCGATTTCATCTTGTGCCTCGCTGATCCACAAGTGCGGGTCCAGCGGCGCGTTGATCCCCAGAAGCTGCGGCAGCCACGCCACGCGGTGCTGCGTGGTATCGGTGGGGCCCAGGATGCGGCGGCTCTTGGCGCGGATAAAATACGAGGTGAGTGAGCGGCGCAAGTCCACCACCAGGTCCCAGCGCGTGCCCGCAACCTCGCGCCACAGTGTCAGCCAATGCAGATTGAAGCGTTTTTTGCTGAGGGCAATAACGCGGCTTAAACCCGGCACGTTGGCGAACAACGTTTGCGCCAGCGGCCCGCATACCACCGTGATTTCGGCCTCCGGGTGGCGGCGCAACAGTTCATGCAGAAGGCCGGTCGAGAGAACCGCGTCGCCGATGCGCGTCCAGGTGATGAAAAGGATTTTCACGAGACGGCGTTGGGCGCCATAGAGGCAACCAGCGCATCGAAGTCGGCGGCTACCATGTCCCACGTGCGCCGCCGCGCCACATCGCAAGCCGCAGCACTGAGGCGGCGGTAGACGTTCTCATCGCTTAAAATCTGCACGGCGACATTGCCGAACGCGGAGGCATCGGGCACCAGGAAGCCCGTCTCGCCGTTGATGATGTGCTCGCCCGCCCCGCCCGTCATGCGCGCCACGGCGGGCAGACCCGCGACTTGCGATTCCTGCAGCGTCCAGCAGGCCACGTCCTGCGAGAAACTGGGATAAAGGTGAACGCGCGAGGTGCGGTACACCTCGGCCATGCCCCGGTCGCTGCGCGGCTCTACCACCACCACGTTTGTCGATGCGGCCTTTTGGACCAGTTCCAAAATCGGTTTCAGCTCGGGCGCGATCTCCTCGCCCTTCATGCCCTTGTGCAATGCCGCCGAGTACACGGCCAGGCGCGCCTGCGGCACTTGGGGGTGAATGATTTTCTCCCAGATGTCGATGAGCCAGGCGAGGCCCTGCTGCGGATGCGTGGTCACCACTGCGTGCGGCGGCGGCAGGCTGAGTGTGGGTGTTGTGTGCGGCGAGGCGCCCGCCGACATTTCCGGGAACGGGTCGATTTCGGGTGTGGTGTCATAGAAGGCATCGCGCACACCGGCGCCGATAACCGCCGTGGGGGCGGCTCCTTTGAAGCCAGGCTTCTGCAACGGACTGACGAACACGACTGTGGGCTTGAGAGAGTCGAACAACTGGCCCACGCCCGGCGTGTTGAGGTAATCGCTTGGCCCGGTCACCCACAACAGCCGCCGCGTAGCCTGACGGATGGTGCCGAGCAGCCCCGGCTTGCGGAACGCGATCAGCACATCGGCTTCGGTGGTCAGTTGCGGGTCTTCGATCGGTCGCCACTTGGCCCCCTCGCACCAGGTGGGGTACTGCACGCGGTTCAGCACCGTGACGCTGTGCCCGCGCTTGACCAAGGCGCCACCCAGACTGGCGAAGGCCTTCTCCGCGCCGCCCAGGGGCCGCCGCGCCGAGGTGTATCCATCGAATGCGAACGAATCGTCGGCAAGAACATAATGCATGGCCGCAGGGTTATAGCGGTTGTGGCCCCGCAACGAAAGGTGGCGGCACATAGCGCCATTACATTGCAGCCGAGACACTTGCGCCGGGCCTGTGTATGGCCCATATCCAGGGGCCCGTCGTTAGCGAGGCCCCCGTTGAGCACTCTCAGTTTTGCGCCCCTCTCCCACCGCGCCCTCGTCGCCGTGCGCGGCGAAGACCGCGGCGCGTTCCTGCAAGGATTGGTGACGGCCGACGTGCGCAACGTCGAGGCGGGCCTGGCGGCGTGGTCGGCCTTCCTGACGCCGCAGGGCAAGTTCCTGCATGAATTTTTCATGTTCACCCTGGGCGATGCCATCTGGCTGGAGTGCGAGCGCGCCCGCCGCGACGACCTCATCAGCCGCCTCTCGAAATACAAGCTCCGCGCCAAGGTGACGCTGGAGGCCGTGGACGTGCTGGCCGTGGGCACGGCCTGGGGCCGCAACGTGGAAGCCGCTTTCGGCCTGCGCTCAAGCCCCGGCGTGATTACGCCCCTGGGGGCGGGCGTAGTGTTCACCGATCCGCGTTTGTTGGATGCCGGGGTGCGCTGGGCGCTTCTGGCCGATAACGCTGCCGCCGTGCTGAAAGAACTCGGCTTGAAGGAAAGCACGCCCGCCGAATACGACGCTTTGCGCTTCGCACTCGGATTACCTGATGGCAGCCGCGACATGGACGTGGAAAAAGCGCTGCTGCTGGAAAACGGCTTCGATGAACTGAACGGCATCGACTACAAAAAGGGCTGCTATGTCGGCCAGGAACTGACGGCGCGCACGCACTACCGCGCCCTCATCAAGAAACGCCTGCTGCCGGTGTCGCTTGAAGGATCGGTGCCGCCGGGCACGCCGCTGGTAGCCGAGGGGCAAGAGGCCGGCGAAATGAAAAGCAGCGCCGACGGCGAAGGACTGGCCTTGGTGCGGCTCGACGCCTGGCGCGGCGCGCCTGACGGCGTGCTGACGGCGGGCCATGTGAAAGTCACCCCCCACCCCGCCGGCTGGATGAAACTGCCGAGCGAGTAGGCGGTTCAGAAACTCTTTCCGTCCACTTTCGTAATCGTCAGCGTGCCTAAGTCCACGGCGGGCAGGCAGCGCACGTTCACCGCCGCCATGGCATTGCCCTTGGGGTCGGTGCCGAACGCAAACGGCGCGCAACCGCAGGTGCCGCAGAAATGATGCTTCAAGGCATGCTTGTTGAAGGTGTAGGTGCTTAAATTCGCCTCGGGCGTTTTCAGCTTCAGATTTCCGCGCGGCACGAACGCCAACAGATAGCCTTTACGCGAACAGTGCGAGCAGTTGCACTCGATGACGTTGCTGACATCGCCGTCGACGTCGTAGGCGATCTTTCCGCAATGACAACTGCCCTGATGCATCATGAACGTCCCCTAATCAGCGAGTGCCGCCTGTGCGGCTGCAAGCCGCGCCACCGGCACACGGTACGGCGAGCAGGACACATAGTCCATGCCCACCTTGTGGCAGAAGTGGATCGACTCCGGGTCGCCGCCGTGTTCGCCGCAGATGCCCACTTTCAGCGCGGGGCGCGTGGCGCGGCCGCGTTCGGTGGCCATGCTGATCAACTGCCCCACGCCCTCCTGATCGAGGCTGACGAAGGGGTCTTTCTCGAAAATACCCTTGGCCCGGTAGGTCTCGATCAGCGGCGCGCAGTCGTCGCGCGACAAGCCCAGGGTGGTCTGCGTCAGGTCGTTGGTGCCGAAGGAGAAGAACTCGGCTGTCTTGGCGATGTCGGCAGCCATGAGGGCGGCGCGCGGCAGCTCGATCATGGTGCCGACGATGTACTTCACCGTCACGCCCGAAGCCGCGAACACGGCCTTGGCCGTGGCGTCCACCACGTCCTTCATCATGTCGAGTTCTTTTTTGGTGCCCACCAGCGGGATCATCACTTCCGGCAGCACAGTCTTGCCCGCTTGCGTCACCTGGGCGGCGGCTTCAAAGATGGCCCGCGCCTGCATTTCGTAAATCTCGGGGTGCGAAATGCCCAAACGCACGCCACGATGACCCAGCATCGGGTTGCTTTCGTGCAGTTTCACCAGCAACTCGCGGACACTTTCGATGGACACGGCGCTGGCCTGCGCCACTTCGGCCATCTCGGCCTCGGTCTGCGGCAGGAATTCGTGCAGCGGCGGGTCCAGCAAGCGGATGGTGACCGGCAGGCCATCCATGATGGTGAAAATCTTGGCGAAGTCGGCGCGCTGGAACGGCAGCAGCTTTTCCAGTGCCGCTTTGCGCCCGCCGGAATCCTTGGCCAGGATCATCTGGCGGATGTTCAGGATGCGTTCGGAATCGAAGAACATGTGCTCGGTGCGCGCCAGGCCGATGCCTTCCGCGCCGAATTTGCGCGCTGTCTCGGCATCCAGCGGCGTTTCGGCGTTGGTGCGCACCTTCAGGCGGCGGATTTTATCGACCCAGCCCATCAGCGTGCCGAAATCGCCAGTTAACTCTGGTTGAATCGTCGGCACCTGGCCCAGGAAGATTTCGCCCGTGGCGCCGTCCAGCGTGATGACATCGCCTTCCAGCAGAATCTTATCGCGCACTCTAAACGTCTTCGCCTTGGCGTCGATCTGAATGTCGCCGGCGCCGCACACGCACGGCGTGCCCATGCCGCGCGCCACCACGGCGGCGTGGCTGGTCATGCCGCCGCGGGTGGTGAGGATGCCCTCGGAAACATGCATGCCGCCGATATCCTCGGGGCTGGTTTCACGCCGCACCAGAATCACCTTCTCGCCGCGCTTGTGCCAATCCTCGGCGTCCTCGGCGGTGAACACGATGCGGCCCGACGCCGCCCCCGGCGAGGCGGGAAGCCCGCGGGACAAAAGCTGACGGGGCGCTTTGGGGTTCAGCGTCGGGTGCAGCAACTGATCGAGCTGCGCAGGGTTGATGCGTTTCACCGCTTCGGCTTCGGAGATGATGCTCTCGGCCACCATGTCCACCGCGATCTTCAGCGAGGCCTTGGCGGTGCGTTTGCCGTTGCGGGTTTGCAGCATCCAGAGCTTGCCCTTCTGGATGGTGAACTCCATGTCCTGCATGTCGGTGTAGTGGCGCTCCAGCTTCTCGCGCACATCGACAAGCTGGCGGTATAGCGCGGGCATGGTTTCTTCCATGGCGGGCAGGTCGGAATCCTGCGCCTTCTTGCCGGCGATGGTGATCTGCTGCGGCGTGCGAATGCCCGCCACCACGTCCTCGCCCTGGGCATTCACCAAATATTCGCCGTAGAAAATGTTCTCGCCGGTGGAGGGGTCGCGCGTGAAGCACACGCCGGTTGCGCAATCATCGCCCATGTTGCCGAACACCATGGACTGTACGTTCACGGCCGTGCCCCAGGCCTCGGGGATGTCGTGCAGGCGGCGGTAGGTGATGGCGCGCTGGTTCATCCAGCTTGCGAACACCGCGCCGATGGCGCCCCACAACTGTTCGTGTACATCCTGCGGGAACGGACGGCCCAGTTCTTCCTGCACTTTGTCTTTGTAGGCGGCCACCAGCTTTTTCAGATCGTCGGCATCAAGCTCGGTATCCAATGAAACGCCTTTGTCTTCCTTGGCGATCTCCAAGAGGTGTTCGAAGTTGTAGTGGTCGCAGTCCAGCACCACGTCGGAATACATCTGGATGAAACGGCGGTAACTGTCATACGCAAAACGCGCGTCGTTGGCCTGCTTGGCCAGGCCTTCCACCGTCTCGTCGTTGAGGCCGAGGTTCAGAATCGTGTCCATCATGCCGGGCATGGAGGCGCGTGCACCCGAGCGCACCGAAACCAACAATGGATTATTCACGTCGCCGAACTTGGCGCCGATCAGGCCTTCCACGCCTTTGAGGGCTGCTTCCACCTGGCCGCGCAGTTCGGTCGGATAGCTTTTGCCGTTGGCGTAGTAATAGGTGCACACCCCTGTGTGGATGGTGAAGCCCGGCGGCACC
>JAEUKM010000183.1 GCA_016793085.1 Rhodospirillaceae bacterium | reverse complement strand
ACGATGAGGAGACGGTCGCGCTCATCGCCGGCGGGCATACCTTCGGCAAGGCGCACGGTGCAGGCCCGGCGGACAAGGTCGGCCCGGAACCCGAAGCCGCGCCCATTGAAGAACAAGGCCTGGGCTGGATCAACAAGCTCGGCACCGGCAAGGGCAAGTACACCACCACCAGCGGCATCGAAGGCGCCTGGAAGCCAAACCCCACCAAGTGGGACAACGGCTACTTCGACATGCTGTTCGGCTATGAGTGGGAGCTGACCAAAAGCCCCGCCGGCGCCCATCAGTGGATTCCAAAGAACGTCAAAGGCGAGGATTTGATTCCGGGCGCGCATGATCCGTCCATGATCACCCCGCCGATGATGACCACGGCCGACCTTTCGCTGCGCTTTGACCCCATTTACGAGCCGATCGCGCGGCGCTTCCACAAGAATCCGGCGGCTTTTGCCGATGCGTTCGCACGCGCCTGGTTCAAACTCACGCACCGCGACATGGGCCCCAAAGTCCGCTACCTCGGGCCGGAAGTGCCCAAAGAGGACCTGATCTGGCAGGACCCTCTGCCGGCGGTGGATCATGTGCTGATCGACACCAAGGACATCGCCGACTTGAAGTCGAAAATTCTGGCCAGCGGCCTGTCGGTGAGCGAACTGGTGTCGACGGCTTGGGCTTCGGCGTCCACCTTCCGCGGCTCCGACAAACGCGGCGGCGCCAACGGTGCGCGCATCCGCCTTGCCCCGCAGAAGGATTGGGAGGCGAACCAGCCCAAGCAACTCGCCAAGGTGCTGGCCAAGCTGGAAGGCATCCAGAAGGACTTCAACAAGGCCGCAACGGGAGGCAAGAAGGTCTCGGTGGCCGACATCATCGTGCTGGGTGGCTGCGCGGCCGTTGAAAAAGCGGCCAAGGACGGAGGCCACGCTGTTGAAGTGCCGTTCACGCCGGGCCGCGTCGATGCATCGAAGCAGCAGACGGATGTGAGCTCCTTCGCGGTCCTGGAGCCCGAGGACGACGGTTTCCGCAACTTCCAGAAGAAGAACTACACCGTCGCTGCCGAAGAAATGCTTCTCGACAAGGCCCAGCTTCTGAAGCTCACTGCGCCTGAGATGACGGTGCTGGTCGGCGGGTTGCGTGTATTGAACGCCAATGTCGGTGGTTCAAAACATGGCGTGTTGACGCAGCGTGTCGGTCAACTGACCAACGACTTCTTCGTCAATCTTATGGATATGGGTACCGTCTGGCGTCCGACGTCAAGCGCCGGTGATACGTTTGAAGGCCGCGACCGTAAAACCGGCGAGGTGAAGTGGACCGGCACCCGTGTGGATTTGATCTTCGGCTCAAATTCGCAGTTGCGGGCCTTGGGCGAGGTTTACGCTCAGTCCGACGCCAAGGAGAAGTTTGTCCGTGACTTCGTGGCGGCCTGGAACAAGGTCATGACCTTGGACCGCTTCGATCTGGCTTAAGAACCTTGCTCAGTCATCTGGCGCTGGCCCTGTCGGCCGGCGCCAGATTGCGGCCCCAGGCCGGGCCGACCCGCACAGTGAATAATCCGATTCGCAGCCGATTCTCATGCAACAAAGAAGACTGCGTTTGCGTTGATCGTCTGCTAGAACATCCTGGGTTGTTCATCGAGGGGGACTTTCGCCATGGCGCACATCACTCAGGCCCGCCGTTTCAGGCATGTTCTAGCAGCGGGTACCGCCGTTTGGGCCTGCTTCAGCGCGGGCACGGCGCTGGCCGGCACCGGCTACGCAGTGGGTCATGAAAGCGTCACGGGGGCCGGGGTGGCCTATGCAGGCGGGGCGGCCGCGGCCTTGGACGCCGGCACCATTCACACCAACCCGGCAGGCATGAGCGTGCTGGCCCATGACGAGTTGATGGTCGGCACGCAAGTTCTCCTGCCCACCATTCATTTCGTCAATCAAGGCTCGACCATCTTCAACGGTGCGCCACTTACGGGGACCAGCGACGGCAAGGGCGGTAAGCTCGCCGTGGTCCCGAACTTCTATTGGGTGAAAACCATCAACGATCAGGTGAAGTTCGGCCTGGGCGTGACGGCCCCGTATGGCCTTGTCACCGATTACACCGACACCTGGATCGGCCGCTACAATGAAATCCTCACCTCGCTGAAGGTGGGCAACGTCAACCCCAGCGTCTCGGTGAAACTCAGCGATACCGTGGCCTTGGGGGTGGGCGTGAACGCCCAGTACGCCCTCGGCAAGCTGCGCCAGGCCATCGACTTCGGAACGGTATGCGCGTCTGCCCTGGGGCTGCCGACGTGCGCGGGCGGGTTCGGTCTGGCCCCGCAAGCCAACGACGGCAGCGGCACGGTGAAAGGCGAGGACTTCGGCATGGGCTGGAACGCAGGGTTGCTGTTCACGCCGTCCGATTCCTTGCGCCTCGGTGTGCATTACCGCTCGCACGTGAAGCTGCAGTTCGACGGCTCTGCCAAGTTCACCGTGCCCGCCAATGCGCGCACATTCCTGACGGTGGCGGGCTTAGGCACGGCTTTCACGCCCACTACGGCGGATTTTTCGCTGACCATCCCCGAGCAAGCCTCGGGCAGCATCTACGCCAAGGTGGACCCCAAGCTGGCCCTGATGGCGGACGTGACGTGGACGCGCTGGTCGCGGTTCGACGAGCTGCGCATTCTTTTTGGAAACGCCACGCCCACCAACGTACTGACGACCCAGTGGGAGAACGTATTTCGCGTTTCGGGTGGCGCGGTGTACGACTATTCCGACACATGGACGCTGCGGGGCGGCATTGCCTACGATGAAAGCCCGATCCTCGATGCGTTCCGCGGCCCAGGCATTCCCGATGCCGACCGTTTTGTCACGGCCGTGGGCTTCAGCTACAAAGTGAACGACACTCTCACGCTTGATGGCTCCTATCAGCATCTGTTCTTCAAGGACGGCCCCTCGCGGCGGCCCAGTGCGACGGGCTCCTCGCTGAACGGTACGTTCAAGGTGGACGTGCCCGTGATCGGCTTTGGCCTGCGCTGGGCGATGTAAGCCAGTTAATTTACCGAACGCTATTTTTCCGACAGCGTCCACACGCCGTCCCAGTTGGCGGCGGGCGGATGGGCCATGTAGTGCGTGCAGCGGTCAAGGTATATGCGCGACGGGCGTTCGTCGGGGTTGGCGTTCACCGCCGCCGTAAACGCTGTAATGGCCGTCTGCCAGTCGCGCGCGCGGTAGGCGGCCAGCCCCTTGGCGTAGGCCACCAGCACTGCATCGATGTTCGGGAACGTGGCCGGATTCTGACGGTAGAAGTCCAGCGCCTCGTAGACCGCCACGGGTCGGTCCTTGCCCTTTACCCGGATGAGGTCGATCTCGCGCATCAGAAACGGCTTGGTCAGGTCTTTCACCGTGTTCTCGCTGAGAAGAATCTTGGTGCCGTAATACTTGGTGGCCCCTTCCAGACGCGAGGCCAGGTTCACGCTGTCGCCGATGACGGTGTATTCCATGCGTTTGGGTGAACCGATGTTGCCCACCACCACATCGCCGGTACTGACGCCCACGCCGATGTCGATGGGCGTCTTGCCTTTGACGATGCGGTCCATGTTCAGGTTGTGAAGGGCTGCCATCATCTGGTTGGCCACGGTCACGGCATTGTCGGCGTCGTGGGGGCCGTTAAAAGGCGCGCCGAACAGCGCCATGATGGCGTCGCCGATGTATTTGTCGAGAATCCCGCCGTTCGAGAAAATCACATCCACCATGACGGCGAAGTACTCGTTCAGCATCGAGACGGTTTCGCGGGCGCCCAAGGCCTCGGAAATGGTGGTGAAGCTGCGCACGTCGGAGAACAGCACGGAAATCTTCTGGTCTTTACCGCCCAGTTGGTCCTCGCCGGCTTCCAGGAGCTGATCGACGATCTCTTTGCTCATGTAGCGCGCCATGGTGCTCTTCACGCGTTTTTCGGCGCTGATGTCTTCCAGAATCAGCATCGAACCGATGTCTTCCTTGTTGGAATCCAGCAGCGGAACGGCCGTCATGTTCACCGACACTTCCGCGCCATCGGCAAGCTTGATGCCCGCATCGACTGAAATATTGGATGTGCCGGTTTCCTCCACCCGCGCCACGGCGTCGATCACCCAGCCGTTGGCCGCACCGAATACCTCACGCGCCGGTTTGCCGATAATGCGGTCGGCGGGCAGATGCAGGATGGCGGTGGCCGCGTCGTTGGCGGTCACCACATCGCGCTCCTTGCTCAAGGTCACCATGCCATTGCTGGTGCTTCGCAGGATGCTTTCGTTGTAGTTCTTCATGTTCAGCACGTCTTCGAAGAGCTGGGCATTCTCCAATGACACGGCGATTTGCGCGGTGAACGCGCGCAAGCGCACTTCGTCCTTCTGGGTGAAGGGCACGCCGCCCTTTTTGTTCAGAATCTGTGTGACGCCGATACGGTCCCCCGCCTTGTTGATGATTGGCAGGCATAGGATGCTGGTGGTGACATAGCCCGTGCGCTTGTCGATCTCGGCATTGAACAATGGATGTTCGTAAGGCTTGTCGACGTTCAGGGCCTCGCCGCTTTGGTAGACCAGCCCGGCGATGCCCTTGTCGTCGGGGATGCGCAGTTCGCGGTGGATCAGTCCTTCGGCGAAGCGCGACCAGAGTTCCTTGGTTTTGTGGTCGTGGATGAAGAGCGTGCCGCGCTCGGCGTTCAACAGTTCAACAGCCGCGCGCATGATGCGTTCCAGCAAGACGTCCAGGTTCAGCTCGCCGGTCAGATCGTGCGTCACCTCGAGGATTTTCACTTCCTCGCGCAGGCTCGCGGTCATCAGGTTGTAACCGCGGAACAGGTCGGCGTATTCGTCGGTGCCGGTAATGAAAAGGCGGTTGTCCAGCACGCCTTTTTCCACTTCGTTCATGGCGCCGATCAGCTTGGCGGCCGAGCGTGATACCTCCGAAGCGGTCAGCACCGACATCACCAGCGCGCCCACCATGCACACGGCGACGACGCCGATCACCCACATCCACAGCGGCAGCATTTGCTGGAAATTCACGTCCACGCCGAGATCGCTGAACAGCAACTGCACCTTGAAGATGATGGAGGCAGCGAAGAACAACAGCGGCAGCGCGGTGACGAAAATGGACAGATAGAATAGCTTGCCTTTCAGCTTGATCGAGATCAGGTCCGTGCGGTGCTCGTCATGAATTCGCTCGCAGAACTGCCACAGGCGCTCGACCGTCGGCGCTACTTCGCGTGAAATGGCGAAGAACTCCAGAATGGCGTGGGTGGGCGAGGCGAAGAACAACACCGTGGCCGCGAACACCAGGATCTGCCAGGTGGCGTATTCGGTGCCCGCAACCGCGTTCAAGATATAAAGCCCGATCACCAAAAGGCCGGTGGCGCAGGGGCCGTGAATGAACGTGACACGCAGGAACGAATAGAAAGGCAGGTTCAGCGCCCGCACGATGGCGCGCGACGCGTCGGCCTG
>JAEUKM010000156.1 GCA_016793085.1 Rhodospirillaceae bacterium | reverse complement strand
AGCACGGCGGGCGCATCGACGAGATTATCGCCCGCGCCGGAAACATCGCGCCCGAAACGCGCCGCTTGTTACGTATTGGCCTAGCGAACTACTTCGCGGGCGCGGTGCTGATGCCCTATGAGAACTTCCTGCAAACCGCCGATAGATTGCGTTACGACATCGATCTCCTCTGCCAGCGGTTCGACGCCACCTTCGAGCAGGTGTGTCACCGCCTCACCAGCCTGCAGCGCCCCGGCGCGCAAGGGGTGGCGTTCTTCTTCATCCGCGTCGACCCGGCGGGCAACATCTCCAAGCGCTTAAGTGCCGGCGGCTTTCATTTCGCGCGCTTTGGCGGGGCGTGCCCGCGCTGGAACGTGCACGAGGCCTTCCGCAATCCGGGCAAGATCATCACCCAAGTCATTGAGATGCCCGACAAGACCACCTACTTCTCCATGGCGCGCACCGCCGACGGCCTCAGTTCGGGCCATCACATGCCGCAGCCCCAGTATGCCATCGGGCTTGGCTGCGATATCGCCAGCGCGCGGCGCATCACCTATGCGGACGGGTATGATCTCGACAGTTCCAAGCGCGTGACGCCCGTGGGCCTCACATGCCGCCTGTGCGAACGGCAAGGATGCAGCCACCGGGCGTTCCCGCCCCTCAGCCGCAATCTCATCGTCGATGAGAACTTAAAAACCGTCTCGCCGTTCCTGTTCCACAGTCACGACTAACGGCGCTAACGCAGCGCGACGATGGCATCGCCTTCCAGGGTGGTGACGCCGCCGTCGATGGTGCTGGCAATCGCCAGTTTCGCGCGCCGCTCGCCCTCGGCCTCGAAGACGTCCGTGACGGTCGCGGTGGAGCGCACGGTGGCGTGCACGGGCGTGATGGCCTTGAAGCGCACGCTCCAGTGCCTGATGTTCTCTTGCGGCGCCAGTTTCGTCAGAAGCTGGCCCAGGTAGGCCATGGACAGCATGCCGTGGGCGATCACGTCGTCCATCCCGGCGGCCTTGGCGTAGTCCGTGTCGATATGAAACGGCGTGTGGTCGTTGGAGGCCCCGGCATACAAAGCCAACGTGGTGCGGGTGATGGGCCCCTGCACGTGCTCGGGCAGCACGTCGCCCACTTTTGTGTTGAGGCCCAATTTAGCCATTGCGCACCACCACCACCGTGCGCATCTCGGTGCACAGTTCGCCCTTTGCATTGGTCACGGACGTGTCTTGCACGATGAACTCCAGCGCCCCGCCTTTCTTGGCGTAGATGTCGGTGGTTTTGGTCACCAGTGTCATCCGATCGCCCGCATAAAACATGCGATGATGCGTGAAGGCCTGTTCGCCGTGCAAGATTCGCCGCAAGTCCACGCCCATGCTCTCCAGCGTGCCCGCCTTGGGTGGGGCGCCCGCCATCAGCACCACGGCGAAGGTAGGCGGGGCGGGAAGGCGCGGGTGGCCCGCCGCGCGCGCGGCAGCTTCGTCGGAATAAATCGGGTCGGTCTGGCCGGTGGCTTTGGCGAAGAACTTCAATTGCCCCGCTTCCACGTCGATGACGCGGGGCTCGGAGGTGACGCCGATGTGATCTTTGGAAATCATGCGGTCACATTCATTCGCCGACTGTCATTCGCCGACTGTCACGACCACTTTGCCCACGGCCTTGCGGTCACGCAAGCTGGCGATGGCCTCGGCCCCGCGTTCCAGCGGATAGCGCGCCGAGATGAGGGGCTTGATGGTTCCGGCCTGGTACATGGCGAAAATTTCGGCCGCGTTGCGCTGGTAGCCCTTGGGGTCGCGGCCCACGTGCCCGCCCAGCAGTACGCCGACGATGGAACAGCCCTTCAGCAAGGGAAGGTTGAGCGGAATGCGCGGGATGCCCGCGACAAACCCCACCACCAGGAACCGCCCGCCCCAGTTGGTGGCGCGTAACGCGGCTTCCGAATACGCCCCGCCCACGGGGTCGTAGACCACATCGGCGTTTTCGCCGCCCATGGCGTCGCGGAAGGCCTTGGTCAGGTCGCGCTGCTGGTCCGCACTCAGGTCGCCCGTGGGGTACACGACGACATGATCCGCGCCCGCCTTGCGCACGGCCTCGGCCTTTTCGGGCGAGGACACCGCGCCGATGACGGTGGCCCCCATGGCCTTGCCCAGTTCCACGGCGGCGATGCCCACACCGCCCGAGGCGCCCAGCACCAGCAGTCTTTCTTTGGGTTTCAGTTGCCCGCGGTCCTTCAGGGCGTAATAAGACGTTCCATAAGTGGTCAGCAGCACGGCGGCCTCGGCGAACGGCGTGTCGGCCGGAATTTTGCCGGCGGTGGCGGCCTTCACCACCATCTTCTCGGCCATACCGCCGTGCGAGCTCAAGCCCAGCACGGCATCACCCACCGCGAAATTTTTCACGTCCGAACCTACCGCCGCAACCACGCCCGCCACCTCGCCGCCGGGCGAGAAGGGGCGCGGCGGCTTCATCTGGTAGCGGTCCTCGATGATCAGCACGTCGGGGTAGTTCACCCCGCACGCCTTCACGCCGATGACGATCTCGCCCGCGCGGGGGGCGGGGTCGGGCACGTCGGTGAGGCGCAAGGTCTCCGGCCCGCCGGGCTGATGGCTCAAAAGGGCTTTCATGGGTACGGACCTAAGTTGCTGTTGTCTACGCGTCGGGTGAATCGCCCGAAGATTTATCGTCGATAACCAAGGGCTCGTATGCTTCTATCATCCATGGCCCCTGGTATTTCGCAATCATATCTTCGGTTGGGAGACTCATGCCAGCGATCAGCGCCATTTGACCTAAGCACCGACTTAGATGACCACGCAACAGTTCGAGAGCTTCAAAATAAGCTTGTCGTATATCGTGCGGGCGATAGAAGCCTTGAGTAGGGGCATGCGATCTTGATGCCGCGTCACTGTTTAATCGCTGCTCAAAGGTCAAGAACTGTCGAATACCCAACGTCATGGCATCGAGTAAAAGGTAGGCGGAGCCGTCTTGTATATCTGACAATTCAACTTGCTTATCTACTAACACGACCCGAATCTCTTGGAGAGACTTTAGGGCATTGTCGATACAGTTATCGCAGCACTCCGACGCACTTAGTACACGACGGTCCTTCAACCGAATAACAACCTCGCGCGCAACCTTGCGCTCAAGGTCTTTAGGGCTAATTGCAATGCTTACGAAGGGCAGGTTAAGCGTGATGTCGCCAATGCTGCTGCCAACCTTTCGGCGCGCTTTGTTGAGCAAGTTGGTTAGATTAAACCGGAACGGGATGGCCTCATTTTTCATGCTAACTCCGGCTTCAACCCGCCGGATGTGCGCAGGCTATCGAGTATGACAAAGAAATAGTGGTCTCCATGCTTGGCAAACGCTTCTTTGCCCAGAGCGGAAATGCTTTCAAAGAGCGGGTCCGCGGCATTGTAGAGGTCTTCGATTTCGTTCGCATTATCGCGGGCGCTTTCAAATGAGTATCCGCGCTCGTTCATCAGCCAGTCGATCAGGTGCAGCTTGATACGGTTGAAGCCGTTGGTAGGAAGATCGAATTCTTGGACGTGCATGAAGAAGTATCCCCAGAGGAATTGCATCTCCATGCTGAGGAACACGTGGCGACGTATCGCTTCCTCAGCGAATGCTGCAAACTCGGCATCCTGGGTTGAGCGAAACGCAAGGGCAGCCGCTTGGGTCTCGAGGATTCTGGCCGCGCGCTCACGGCCTAGCTCGATGCTTTCCTTAGCACGGGCTTTCAGGTCGGCGGTCTGGCCGTTGCCCTTGCCTCGTAATTTGTCGAACAGCCCCATGCGCCGATACTACCAAAGAGCGAGCTGTCAAACAGGTGCCCGAAAGCCAAATGGATATTTATTGCTTACTTTTCCGCGATGCTTTCGCCGGGCGGAATAACCAATTCTGGCCTAATGCGTTGGGGAAAAATGGTGCTGCCGAGTAGGATTGAACTACCGACCTCCCCCTTACCAAGGGGGGTGCTCTACCACTGAGCTACGGCAGCGCCAGGGGGCCTGAAAAGGCCACGCAATCCGTGGCCGGGCCCGTCAAAGAGGCGCGGAACATGCCACAAGGCCCCCCGCCAAGCAAGCGACCTAACGCTTAGAAAAACCTAAAGAAATCGAGGCTTCCGCCGGCGCGCTATGGCTATTTGCTGAAATCGGGATCGCGCCCCGGCGTTTTGATTGGCCGCATTTTTCCACGCCAAGTGGTGCCCACTTGTCGGGAAAATGCGGCTAGCTGACCGCACGCAAATGGTCCGAGGTCACCCGCAGGCGCGCGGCAATCGCCCGGGCCATGTTCGCCACCAGCTGCGTGGCCAGGGCCGGGTGCTCGGCCAGAATCCGCATAAAGCCCGCCCGGTCCATCTCGTAGACGACGATATCGGAGGTGGCGACCGCATCGGCCGAGCGGGCCTGTTGTTCGAGGAGCGCCATCTCGCCGAACATCACGCCGGGGATGAGGGTGGCAAGTCTTATGCTCGTTCCGTCCTCCAGCATCAGCCTGATGGTCACGTCGCCGCGCGCCAGCAGGTACAAGGCATCGCCCGCGGCCCCTTCCTGGAACAGCACGTGGCCCGCGCCGAACTCGCGGCGTTTTACGTAGCCGGTGATGGTGGCGATATCGGCGGCCGAGAAGTTTTCCGTAATGCACAGCTCGGTCAGGGCCAATTCCTGATCGGTGCGGGGAATTTCGGTGTAGCGCACCACCAGCTTGTCCTCGGCCCATTCCAGCGCCGCATCGGTGTCGGCGAAGCAGAGCGCGTTGCCGAACAGGTGCTTGCCGCCGATGGCGCTGATGAACTGGCCGAAGTTGTTGGTGGGCGTCACGTGGGCCAACAACAATTGCCGTCCCGAGGTGCTGATGGTGCGGGCCAGCACTTGCAGCAGGCGCACACCGGTGGCGTCCATTTCCGAGACGCGGCGGAAATCGACGATCACGATCTCGGCCTTCTCGCTGCCTGCCTCGGCCTGAATCAGCAGGGCGTCCGCCGTGCCGAAGAACAGCGGGCCTTCCAGTTCGATCACCTGGATTTTCTCGCCGTGCTCGGCCAGCAGTTCCGCGTCGTTGCGGTCGCGCACTTTCAGCGAGCGGCGCTGCCGCCCGGTGTAGACGCGCCTAATGATGGATTTGCTCATTTGCGTCACGAACAAAATCATCGCGATCAGCAGGCCCGTGGCCACGGCGGTAATCAGGTTCACCGAGACGGTCACCAGCGCCACGGCCACGACAACGACGAGATTGGCCGACACCTCGCGGCGGTAGTGCCCGGCGGCCTTCAGGCGCAGCACCAGTTCGCGGCTCCAGGCGTCCATCATGCCGATGGCGACAACAGTCAACACGGCGGCCAGCACGGCGCGGGGGATGGTGCCCACCCAGGGCCCCGCCGACAGCGTGACGATCAACACGATCACGGCATGCGACACACCGGCCACGCGGGTGCGCGCCCCGCTGTGGTAGCTGGCCGCACTTCGGGCCAAGGCACCCGAGCACGCCAGCCCGCCGACGATGCCCGCCGTCATGTTGGCCAGGCCTTGCGCCACCAGTTCGCGGTTGCTGTTGTGCCGGGCGTAGGTGAGCGAGTCTAAAGCCGCCGCACCCATGAGCGAGTCGATGGAGGCGACAATCGCCAGCACGAAAATGGCGGGCGCCATGTCGGCCATGC
>JAEUKM010000130.1 GCA_016793085.1 Rhodospirillaceae bacterium | reverse complement strand
ACATGGGCATGCCCTACCGCTACGAAGATTTCGGCCAGACGCTGGCTGTCTGGGGGGCCGGCGACGGCTCGTACCTGTACCTGCCGATCATCGGGCCCACCAGCGTGCGCGACGGCTTCGGCCTCGCGGTCGACAACTTCGCCTTTGATCCGGTCAGTTGGTACAATTACGGCGATAACCCAAGCTGGGTGCAATGGGCCTACTTCGGCACGCTGCTGGTGGACGTGAAAGCGGGCACCATGAGCGTCACGGACGAACTGAAAGCCTCGTCCATCGATTACTACGCGGCCTTGCGCGCGGCTTACCGCCAGAACCGCGAGAAGGAAATCCGCAACGGCGCGCCTGCGCCCTTGCCGCCGATGCCGAACGGAAACGGCGATCCCTTCGCGGCCGAGCCCGCCAAGTAAGCCGCCCGAGACCCCCCTTGCGCCGGACGCCCCTGAAGGACCGCATGACCATGCTTTCCCGCCGCGATTTTACCGCCGTCTCCTTAGCCTTCTGCGCGTCCGCCATCGTGCCGTTCGGCGCACGGGCGCAGGACTTCCGCAACGACGCCACGGGGCTGGTCGAGAAGTTCGCCCAGACCGGCATCGCCGAGGTGCTGGGTGCCAAGATTTCGCAGAAGGAAAAGACCGAGAAGTTCCGCGTGCTGTTCAAGGACTTCTTCGACATTCCGGCCATCGGCCGCTTCGTGCTGGGCCGCTCGGCCCGCGCCGGCTCGGCCGATGAGATGGCCAAGTTCGCCACCTTGTTCGAGGACGTGATTGTCTACACTTGGTCGCGCCGCTTCGGCGAATATAAAGGTCAGACGCTGAAAGTGAACGACAGCGCGCCCGACGGCGATGAAGGGGCCGTGGTAAACTCCACCATTCTCGGCAACGAGGGCGGCAATTTTGCCGTCGCCTGGCGTTTGCGCAAGCGCACCGATGGCTTCCGCGTTGTCGACGTGATTATCGAGGGCGTCAGCATGGCGATCACCTACCGCCAGGAATACGCGACCATCATTCAGCAGAACGGCGGCGTATCGGGCCTGATCGCACAGATGGAAAAACAGGTCGCCGACCTGAGGGCGAAGCTGGGGTAACAAATAAACCTCTCCTTTGGGAGAGGTCGAGCGAAGCGAGGGTGAGGGTGCTTTCGTTTAGCCGCCTCACCACTTACCTGAAGAAAACAACCCGCCCTCACCCTACCCTCTCCCATTGGGAGAGGGTTTTATTTTGGCCCTTACGTCCGCGAGATCGGCTTGTACTTGATGCGGTGGGGCTGGGTTGAATCCTCGCCCAGGCGGCGCTTTTTGTCTTCTTCATAGGCCTGGAAGTTGCCTTCAAACCACTCCACATGGCTGTCGCCCTCGAACGCCAGAATGTGCGTGGCGATACGGTCCAGGAACCAGCGGTCGTGCGAGATCACCACTGCGCAGCCGGCGAAATCCAGCAGCGCCACTTCCAGCGCGCGCAGGGTATCCACGTCCAGATCGTTGGTGGGTTCGTCCAGCAGGATCACGTTGGCGCCCGACTTCAGCATCTTGGCCAGATGCACGCGGTTGCGTTCACCGCCGGAAAGCTGGCCCACTTTTTTCTGCTGGTCCGAGCCGCGGAAGTTGAAGCGGCCCACGTAGGCGCGGCTGGGCGTCTTGAATTTACCGAGCATGATCTCGTCGTTGCCGCCGGAAATTTCTTCCCACACGGTGGCGGTGTCTTTCAGGCTGTCGCGGCTCTGGTCGACATAGCCCAGCTTCACCGTGTCGCCGATCTTGATGGTGCCGCCGTCGGGTTTTTCCTGGCCGGTGATCATCTTGAACAGGGTGGATTTGCCCGCACCGTTGGGGCCGATGACGCCGACGATGCCGCCCGGCGGCAGGTTGAAGGTGAGATTGTCGATCAGGAGCTTGTCGCCAAAGCCTTTGGTAAGCCCATTGAACTCGATCACCGTGCC
>JAEUKM010000100.1 GCA_016793085.1 Rhodospirillaceae bacterium | reverse complement strand
GCCAAGCTTCAGGATAAAATGGCGGCCCCGAATTTCTTCGCCAAAGACCCCGAGGGGTTCAATAAAACCGCCGCCGCGTTAGAGAAAGCCCAAACCAAACTCGCAGCATGCGAGGAAGAATGGCTCGCGCTTGAAATGCTGAAGACCGAATTGGGCGGGTAACAAAAAGATGGATCCCCGCTTTCGCGGGGATGACATTCGGTTATTCGATACCCAGCTCGTCACTCCCGCGAACGCGGGAGTCCATTTTCGTTATTAAACCACCGCCACCGGCAGGTAGGGCTTCGTCAGTTCCTCCGACTTCGCCCACAGTTTGGCGGCCAGGTCCGGGTCCTGCATCGCCTTGGTTTGCGGGATAACGGGGTTGCAGTCCTCGAAGTACAGCCCGCTGGTGGTCGATAAGGCCGGAGCCGTCGCCACGTAGCTTTGGGTGGCCGCCCCCTCTTCCACCGTTTTCATGAACGTCCAGCCGATCAGGCTGGCGGCCACACGCACATACCACGGGAAATGGCGGCCCAGGTTGGTGTTGATGACGCCGGGGTGGATGGCGTTGGATGTGGTGGCGGTGCCCGCCAAACGCTTGGCCAGTTCCAGCGACATGAGGCCGTTGGCCAGCTTGGACTGGCCGTACATTTTGTTGGGCGTGTAGTCGCGCGTGCCGTCGAGGTTGTCGAACTCGATGCCCGCCTCGGGCGCCCAGCGGTAGCCCATGGAACTGACCACCACGAACCGCCCTTGCGGGGCGGCTTTAACTTTTTCCATCAGGCGATTGACCAGAATGAAGTGGCCCAGGTGGTTGACGACAAAATGCTTTTCGATGCCGTTCACCTGCTCGGGCTTCTGAAGCGCCATGATGCCCGCATTGGTCATCAGCACGTCGATGGGCATTTCAAGCTTGTTCACCTCATCGGCGGCGGCGGCGACAGTGGCGAAATCCTGCAATTCGCAGGCAAACGGCGTGCCTTTGCCTTTGACGCCCGGCATTGCGGCGACGGATGCGATGGCTTCGGCGGCTTTGTCCTTGCTGCGCGCCAAACCCAACACATGCGCCCCGCGCAGCATCATCACGCGCATGGTCTCGAAACCGAGGCCGGAGTTGCAGCCGGTGATCAGCACCGTCTTACCGGTGAGGTCCAGGCCTTCGGTCACCTGCTCGGCGGTGGATTTCTTATCGAATTGACTGCGCACCGCGCCCGGCACCGGCAGCGCGTCTTCGCGCGGGTCCTGCTTTTTCTGCTCCTGCGCAAAAGCTGCCCCAGCCATGGAAACGGCGAGCGCCGAGCCCGCGGCCAGCGCCTGACGGCGGTTGAAAGTCGTCTGTGTCATGATCTAGCTCCCCGGCGGTGTGTTCCGGTGTTTGATACGAAACCGCCCGGCCCTAAGATTACACGGACCATCCGGCCGGACGCGAGGGCGGCAGCGCGCCGACCGCGCTGCGGCGGGTTACGTCTCGGTCCCAAGCCCCGCATATTGCTGAAAGGCCTGCATCATGGCCATGGCCGCCGGCGTTTGCGAAATGCGCTTCGAGAAAATCAGGGCCGTCGTCTGCTCGCGGGCGATATGGCGCTGGTCGATCTCCACCAGCCGTCCGCCGCGCAGGTCTTCGGCGGTGGTGTTGTCGGGCATCATGCACAACAGGGGCTGCTCGCGCACCATGGCGCGGATGAGCGAGAACGAATCCGTGCGCACCGCGATCTTGGGCGGAGCCACGCCGCCGTTGCCGAACATCCGGATCAGGTAGTCGGTGGCGATGGACTGGTTGGTCACCACCCAGTCGAACTTCGCCATCTGCTCCAGCGTCACGTTTTTCCGGCCCGCCAGCGGATGATCGGAGCGCGCATAGACCAGCGAACGGCAACGCTGCTGCGGAATGCTTTCAAACTCGGTGCCGTGCACCAGTTCGGGCGACCATAGCGAGTAGACGAAATCAAGCTCTCCGGTTTCCAAGAGCTTCGACAGTTCGGGCCACAGGTGCACCGTCACGGCCACTTCAATGTTCGGATACGCCGCGATGAAGCGGCCCACCACTTCGGGCACGATGTGGCTGCTGAAGGTGGACAGCGCGCCCACGTTCACGCGGCCGCGCTGCAGGCCACGCAGCACGTCCAGTTCGTCGCGCGCCTTGCTGACTTCGCGCATGATGTTGCTGGCATACGAGATCAGAGTCTGGCCGTAGGGCGTGATGTGGGTGCCCTGGGGCCCCCGCTCGAACAGCGCCGCCCCCAGCGAATCTTCCAGATTGCCGATGCTCTGCGACAGCGCCGGCTGCGAAATGTTCAGGCTTTCGGCGGCCCGCCGGAACCCACCAAGCCTTTGGACGGCAAGGAAATGTTTGAGCTGCTGCAGTTCCATGGACCCTGCCTCCTACCTAGATATAAGTATAACTTATCAGATATTGGAAAATAGTATTAGAAAATTATCGGGCTGCGTACTCTTATTACAGCATGAAGTAAGCGCTGACAGACATCGGGGGATTGCTGCAATGCGTACAACCGCCCAAGCCACACCGCCGTCCGCTCTGACGAAGCCCATGCTGGGCGCGGTCCATGTCCTCTCCAATCTCAGTCTGGCCAAAACCGCCGACAACGACATCCCCGCCCGGCCAGCGGGCGGCGAAGCGGCGAGTTCGTCGGAAACGGTGAACTCCATCGTCCGCTCGTTCGCGGTGCTGAACGCGCTGAACGCCAACAACGGATCGACCGTCGCGCAAGTGGCCGCGATGACCAAGCTGCCGCGCGCCACCGCCTTCCGCATTCTCGAAACCCTGCGCACGCTGGGCTATGTCGAGCGCGGCAACCAGAACGGCGCGTTCTTCCTGACCGCGCAGGTGGAGCAACTCAGCAAGGGGTTCGCCGGACAGAACTGGGTGGAAGCGCACGCCAAACCGCTGATCAGCAAGCTCGCCCGCGAAGTGATCTGGCCCGTCAGCTTGACGATCCCGCGCAACTCGGCCCTGGTGATGCGCCTGTCCAGCGACTTTGAAAGCCCGATGATCGAAACGCGCTTCAACACCG
>JAEUKM010000072.1 GCA_016793085.1 Rhodospirillaceae bacterium | reverse complement strand
AGCCGCTCGAACCGTCTGGTCGCCGCAGGCAATCTGGACACCGGCCAGGGCCGCTTTGCCGTGAAAGTGCCCGGCCTGTTCGAGGACGTGGACGACATCTGGAACCTGCCCATCAAGGCCGACGCCAACGGCACAGTGAAGCTGTCGGACATCGCCGAGATCGGCCGTACCTTCAAAGATGCGACGACATTCGTGCGTGTCGACGGCCAGCGCGCCGTGACGCTGGACGTGGTCAACCGGCGCGGCACCAACGTGATCGAGAGCGTGGACGCCATCAAGGCCGTGATGAACCGCGAAACAAAAGATTGGCCGTCCAACATCCGCATCGACGTCATCAACGACCGCTCGGTCAACGTGAAGATGCAACTGGGCACGATCGAGAACGGCGTGATTCTGGCGATTTTCCTGGTCATGGCGGCGTGCATGGCGCTGCTCGGCACGCGCAACGGCCTGTTGGTGGGACTGGCCATTCCCGGCTCGTTCCTGGCGGGCATCCTGGTGATGTACGCCATGGGCCTGACCATCAATTTCGTCGCGGTGTTCGGCCTCATTCTCGTCACCGGCATGCTGGTGGACGACGCCATCATCGTGGTCGAGAACGCCGACCGGCGCATCATGGCCGGGCAGAAACCGTTTTACGCCTTCTCGGATTCCGCCAAGCGCCTGGCCGTGCCCGTCATCACGTCCACCCTCACCACCGTTGCTGCTTTCGTGCCGCTCATGTTCTGGCCCGGCTTCATCGGACAGTTCATGGGACTGTTGCCCTTCACCGTCATCGCGGTACTGATGGCCTCGCTGGTCATGGGCCTGGTGTTCGTGCCCGCCGTGGGCGGCATGCTGAAAGCGCCCTCGAGCGTTGTCTGCGACCTCGACACCGTGGACGACAAAGAAACCATCCAGCCCGCCGGACACGCCCGCTGGACCGAGGCCTACAAGAACATCCTGAACAAATCGCTCGATCACCCCGGCCGTGTGCTTGGCATTTCGGTGTTTCTGCTGTTCGCAGTGCCTGCGGCGTTCATGGTTGTCGGCAAGGGCATCACGCTGAACCCCACGGAAGAACCGCGCACGGCGGCTTTGCGCATCAAGGCGCTCGGCAACATGTCGCTGGCCGAACAGGACAGCCTGGTCAGCCAGGCGGAACAGCGCCTTGGCACCTTCACCGATTTCGAGCACATCTACACGCGCACCGGACGGCCTGCGGGCGCCACCGGCGAGGACGAAGACGTGATCGGCGAAATCCGCCTGCTCTTCAAGGAATGGAACGAACGCCGCCCGGCCGACCAGATCATCGCCGACACCTCGCGCCGCCTGAAAGATCTGCCCGGCATCATCGTCGAAAGCCGCAAGACGCTGCATATGTCCAGCGACGTCAGCATAGAAATGCTGATCGCCTCGAAGTTCCCTGAAGCGCTGGTGGACGCCACGCAGAAGATCCGCGAAGGCATGAACAAGATCGAGGGCCTGCGCAACCTGGACGACACCTTGCCCCTGCCCGGCATTGAATGGGAGATGGACGTGGACCGCGCCGAAGCGGCCAAGTTCGGCGCCGATCTGGCGCTGGTGGGCGAGCAGATCAGGTTGATCACCAATGGCCTGCGTCTCGGCCGCTACCGGCCCGACGACAGTGTGGATGAAATCGACATCGTGGTGCGCTACCCCACGGCCTACCGTAATTTAAGCCAGCTAGACAGCGTGCGCGTGGAAACGCGCGACGGTCAGGTGCCCATCTCGAACTTCGTCAAGCGCCGCCCCGTGCAGGAAGTCACCGAGATTCAGCGTGTTGACGGCAAGCGGATTCTCAAGATTACCGCCGGCACGATGCCGGGCGTGTTCGCGGGCGACAAGGTGAAAGAAATCAAGGCCATGATCGCGGGCCTGAACCTGGATGATCGCATCGAGATTCATTTCAAGGGCGAGGAACAACTGAAGCAGGAGAACACCAGCTTCCTGGCGTTCGCTTTCGGCACGGCGATTTTCCTGATTGCCATGATCCTCTTGGCCGAATTCAACAGTTTCTTCGCCGTCATGCTGATTCTAAGCGCGGTGGTGCTCTCGACCATCGGCGTGTTCGCCGGACTGATCATCGCCCAGACGCCGTTCATCATGACCATGACCGGCGTGGGCGTGATCGCCTGCGCCGGCGTGATCGTGAAGAACAACATCGTACTGCTCGATACGTTCAACATCTTCAAGCATGAGATCCCCGACACGCGCGATGCGATTTTCAAAACCTGCATGCAGCGTCTGCGCCCGATCCTGCTCACGAACCTGACCGCCATTCTGGGCCTGGTGCCGATTGCGTTGCAGCTTCACGTGGATTTCTTCCACCGCGCGGTGGAATACGGCACGCCTGCGCTGCAATTCTGGAAGCATCTGGCCATCGCGCTGATCTACGGGTTGGGCTTTGCGACCGCGCTGACGCTGGTGGTCACGCCCTCGGTGTTGATGCTGCAACACAATCTCGCGGTGAAGCGCCGCCAGCGCAAAAGCGAAACCGATGCTGCGCAGCCGTCCGCCGAGATTCACACACTCCACCGCCCGGCGGCGGAATAGTTCAGCTTAACCGAACAGCCCGATCACCGCGCCCATGGCCGTGAACAGCGCCAGCGAATAGACGCCGTCGATCAACAGCAGGCCCAGCGGCTTGGCCGCGAACTGATAGTTGATGCCGAAGGCCGCCGCGGCCGCCACGCCGACACCCAAGCCCGACACCGTAGCGTCAGGCAATGTCGGCGCCGGACCCGCCACAACCGCTACGGCAAGCGCGCCGATCAGGCCGAACACAAAGGCCATGCCGAACACCTTGGCCGGGTGTCCCACCTTTTCTTGCGTGACGCCGGTCGCCGCGTGCCACGCCTTGCCGAACAGCGGCCCGTACCACGGCCCGCCGATCACAAACACGGTAAGTGCGGCCACCGGCACCGCCAGAAGATTCACATCCATACTGAGGTTCCTCCCCTCATCAGAGCCAGCGAAGGCGCTCCCTTCGCCCGGTTCAGCTTACTCTTTTTTC
Organism: Rhodospirillaceae bacterium; assembly: GCA_016793085.1. Lineage (GTDB taxonomy): Bacteria > Pseudomonadota > Alphaproteobacteria > Rhodospirillales > Rhodospirillaceae. Next base: position 162 of record JAEUKM010000072.1, on the reverse strand, counting down.
GGAGGCGCGCCGACGGTCATGTACGGCGGCGGGGGCGGCAGTTGCAGGCCCAGTTGCCAGAGTTGGCCGACGTTATCGGCATTGCCCCAGCGCTCGATCACCTTGGCGTCCTTGTTGAATTTGTAGATGTCGGTGGCGGAAATGCGCGCCGTCTTGCCGGTT
>JAEUKM010000049.1 GCA_016793085.1 Rhodospirillaceae bacterium | reverse complement strand
TAAGTACCCGGACGAAAGCAAAGGCGGCGCTTAAGACGCAGCTTTGAAAAAGCTAGTGCATCTCCTCGCCGCCCGAGACGTTCATTGATTCGCCGGTAATGTACGCGGCCTCGTCCGAGGCCAGGAACACGCAGGCATTGGCGGTATCCTCCGCCTGTCCGACGCGGCCCAGCGGAATCTTGGCGGTGCGGAAGGCGATGATCTCTTCGTGCGACTGCGCGCCGATCACCTTGCCCCGGAAAGCGTTCTGCTTCGCCCCCAGGCCCGTGGTGACATGGTTGGGGCACACCGCGTTCACTGTGATGCCGTGGGGGGCCAGTTCCACCGCCGAAACACGTGTCAAGCCCACCAGGCCGTGCTTGGATGAGGTATAGGCCACCAGTTGCGGGGCCGGGCTTTTGGCGGCCTGGCTCGCGATGTTGATGATACGCCCGCCTTTGCGGCCCGCTTGGTTTTGTTTGATCATCTGCGCACCGGCGTGCTTGGTGAACAGGAACGGCCCGCGCAGGTTCACTTCCAGCACCAGGTTCCATTCTTCAATCGTGAAGTCCACCAGCGGCTTCATGATGTAGCCCACGCCCGCGTTGTTCACGACGATATCGAGCGCGCCGAACTGCTTGACCGTATCGGCCACCACGCGCTTCACGTCGTCCTCGCTGCGCACATCGCAGGTCATGGTGGCGACGGCGGCCTTCGTGGCGGTGCGGATGCCCGCCGCCACCTCGTCCATCTCGGCTGATGTGCCGATGTTGTCGGCCGTGAGATGCGGGCCCGAGGGCGCACCGATGTCGGTCAGCACCACGGTGGCTCCTTCCTCGGCGAAGCGCCGCGCGATGGCCTCGCCGAGACCCTTTTTGCGGCCTGCTCCGGTGATGACGGCAACCTTGCCCTGCAAACGGCCCATATGTTCGTGCTCCTGATGGCGGCGCTTCCTGCGGGTGATACAAAGCCCGACGGCCAACGTCTAGAAGAAGTCGAGAGCACACCGCGGTCAACGGGCGAAACTGCCGGATAAATCCCGCACAACCTGCCGCCTAAAACCGCTAAACTGCCGCCATGAACAGCGATCCTACAGATAACGGCACGCGCCTGACGGACGCCCTGGTGCCCACCTTCCGCAACGCCGTGACATTGCAGGAACTGCCCGACCGCGTGGTCAAGCACCTGAAGGAACTGGACAACGAGCCGCCCCTGCGCGGCCGGTTCGGCGCGGTCAGCCGTTTCACGCACTGCCTGCAAACCGCCACCTTGGCCCACCGCGCGGGCGAGGACGACGAATACATCGCGCTCAGCATCGTGCATGATATCGGCGATCTCCTGGGCCCCTACAATCACGGCGAGTTTGCCGCAACCCTGCTGGCCCCGTTCCTGTCCGAGGCCAATCACTGGATGGTGGCGCATCACCACTGCTTCCAGGGTTACTACTACTTCGAGCACATCGGCCTCGACCGCAACATGCGCGAGCAGTTCCGCGGCCATCCGCACTTCGAGCGCACCTTGAAGTTCTGCGACGCGTATGATGAAAAAGCTTTCGACCCCACGCTCGACACCATGCCCATCGAAGCCTTCATGCCCGCCTTGCGCCGGGTAATGCTAAACCCGAAGCGCACCCTGTTCATCCCCGGCAGTGCCGTGCCCGGCAGCGTGTTCTAGGGTTCGCGGTTACCGGCCCGTAACATTCGCGGCCCCCACTTACAGCCCCCATTTACAGCCACAGTGCGGCTGACCGGCTTTTCAGACTCACTCCGGCTTTGGGGACAGGCCTAATCTTGGCGCATCTGATGGCTGGCCAGGGAGGGCGGCATGTATATCAATTTCTGGTATCCGGCGTGCCTGAGCGAAGAGCTGACGGCGGATAAGCCGCTGTACGTGCAAATGCTGGGCTGCGCCTTCGTGGCTTTCCGCGACAGCGCAGGCCAGGCCCATGTGCTCTCCAACATCTGCGTGCATCGCGGCGCGTCACTGGCTCACGGCAAGGTGAAGGGCGACGCTATCGAGTGTCCCTATCACGGCTGGCAATTCCAGGGCAGCGACGGCGTGTGCAGCAAAATTCCCTCACTGGGCAAGGACGGCAAAATCCCGGCGCGCGCGAAAGTGGACAGCTACCCGGTTCAGGAAAAGTACGGGCTGGTGTTCGCCTTCCTGGGCGATCTGCCCGAGGCCGAGCGCCCGCCGTTGATGGATATTCCCGAATGGGGCCAGGATGGATGGGCCATCACGCGCATGAACAACACCTGGAAGGCGAATTATCTGCGCAGCCAGGAAAACACGCTGGACCCGGCGCACACGGAATTCGTGCATCCCTCGATGGGGTATCAGGGCGGGCGTGAAGACTATAACGTGCCCGATCTAAAAGTGATCGAGCGCGACTGGGGCGTGGGCACCATGACCACCTTCGTCTCGCCCGACCTGCCCTCCGCGGCGATGAAAGGGGTTAAGGGCGAAGGCGGCATGGAGGCGGGTGCCGGCCACCATGGTCCGGCGCACACCTGGACGTACCTGCACTTCAGCCCCAAGGCGCACGCGCACCAGTATTCCTTCAAGCGGCCCATCGACCGCTTCAACTTCCAGAGCTACTTCATCCAATTCCGTAATTTCAAAACCGAGGCCGCCGTCGACGCCCCGATGTACGAGCGCAGCCTGGCCGTGGCCGAGCAGGACCGCGTGGTTGTGGAACGCCTGGCCCCGGTGCTGACGCCCGCCTCGTCGACCGAGGAAGTGATGGTGAAGGCCGATCTGGTCATCACCAAATTCCGCGAACGGCTGCAGGAGTGGGAAGATAAGGGCTGGCGTATCGACGTGGACAAGATGGACGCGCTGAAAGACAAGAAAATGTTTTCCATCCCCAGCCCCGCGCGGCGCACCACTAAAGGTTGGGCGCTCGACCCCGTGCCGCTTCTCCCTGCCAAGGGTGCGGCTTTGGGCGAGCGCCGCGCCGCCGAGTAACGGCGGCTCGCACAGCGTCGGCATGCTCAACGCCATCTGCTGGACGTAACGGAATCGTGTATGGGCGTGGCCGCCGGCGGCGGCCATAGTTCTTTTAAGGGATACGCGAAGCGGCGCCATAACGCCGCTTTGCCGCATCAAGGGGGATACACAGCATGGCGGGTGGTGGTTTTGTGGGCGGCGGGCCGAAAGCGCCGCCCGATCCGAGCGGCCTGAAAATCGGGCCCTTCTGGTTCACGCCCGGTATCAAACCCGTCAACGTCATTACGTGTCTGTTCGCCGTCGGCTCGGCCTTGGCGATGATGACCTTCATGAATTTCGTGCAGCCCTATGTGCTGACCGACATTCTCAGCATCCCGCGCGAACAGCAGGGCAAGCTGACCGGTTCGCTGGCAGGCATGCAGGAAGTGGTCGTCATCCTGCTGATGGGTTTTGTCGGCGCGCTATCGGACAAAGTGGGTCGTCGCATCATCTTCGCCTCCGGATTCATCGTTCTGGGCTTGGGCTACATTCTTTATCCGACGGCCGACGATGTGATGCAGCTTTACATCTACCGCATCCTGTTCGCCGTCGGCACGGCGATGATCCCGGTGATGATGAGCGCCTGCATCCAGGACTATTCGCAGGATGTTAGCCGCGGCAAATGGGTGGGGCTGACCAGCGTGTTCAACGGCCTGGGCGTCAGCATGATGGCGCTCACGTTATCGCGCCTGCCCAGCATCATCCAGGCGCGCTACGGCACCACCGAGGCGGATGCCGTTATCTATTCATTCTGGGTCATGGGCGGCATTTCCATCGTCATCGGCTTTGTCGTGTTCGCAGGGCTCGCCAAAGTCACTGGGGCGGCGCGCCAACGCGAACCGATCCTGAAGCTGATCCGCGAGGGTTTGCGCTGTGCGCGCGAGAACCCCAAGATCGCGCTCAGTTACTATTCAGCCGTGGCCACGCGCGGCGACGTGGTAATCGTCGGCACCTATTTCACGGCCTGGTTCGTGGCCGTCGGCGCCGAACAAGGCATGAGCACCGGCGAGGCCATCGGGCCCGCGCGCTTTCTGTTCGGTGTGGCGATCACCTTTTCGGCGCTGGCTTTCGCATTCTTCCAGGGCTGGATCTGCGACAAGGTCAACCGCGTCACCGGCATGATCATCGCGTTTGCGCTCTCCACGCTCGGCTACGGCTTCATGGGGATGATCGGCGATCCGTTCCACAGCTTCTGGATTATCCCTGTCTGCATCCTTTTAGGCTGCGGCGAGACGGCCAACGTTGTCGCGGGCGGCGCGCTGATCGGCCAGGAAGCGCCTGCTCGTATTCGTGGCTCGATCCTGGGCGTGTTCAACCTGTTTGGCGCCATTGGAATTGCAGTGTGTGTGGGCCTGGGCGGCTGGCTGTTCGATCACTGGTACTACAACGCGCCATTCATGATGATGGGCATCATCAACGCCTCGGTGCTGCTGCTGGCGATCTATGTACGCATCAAGCACGGCGAACCCACGCCGCGCACGGCTGAAGCACCGCAACCGCAAGCACAGCCTGCGCAGTAAGCACGCATCACATCCAATAAAAAGGCGGCCCGTAACGGCCGCCTTTTTTGCTTTGATGCGCGCCGGATTATCCGGCGTATTCGGCGAAGCCCGCCAGTGAACGTTGCGCGGGCACCTGACAACTGCCCACCACCTTGCCGCTGTCCTTCTCGAACTTCAGGCACAGGCCGGTGAAGAAGCTGTTGACGAACACATGTTTGCGGTCCAGCGATTCCTTGATGATCGCCCAGCCCGGCCCTTCGAGGGGATACGTGCGCAGCACCTTGCCCGCTTCGTCGAGGTGTTCCCACTTCGCGCCGCGCGTGACGACAATGGTGCCGTCGGCGCACTGGCCCAGACAGAACACGAACTCGCGCGCTTCCTGCGGCAGCACGTACAGATCGGGCATCTGCTTATCGCCGATAACATCATACTGCATGATGCGCTTGGAGGTTTCCGTCGTGTAGATCAGGCGCGTCTCGGAGGGATGCAGCAAACAACTGGTGACGCCCAGGTGGCCCGCGAAACTGGTGGAGGTGTCGGTGTTGAATTCCTTGATCAACTTGCCGTCCTTGCCGAACTTCAGGACATTGCCGAAGCCCACATGGTCGGTGCCGGGCACCAGCTTGGTCATGTGGCGGTATTTCTCGGGCACCTGCTCCATCTTGCCGGTGATGTGTTCGTACAGGAACGTGTTGCCCGCCTTGTCCCAGATCGCCGACGACCACGGGCGTTTGGGAAAGCTGTAGCCGGGGTTCACCTGCTTGCCGGTCTTGGGGTCTACCCAGATGATCATGTGCTCGGCGGAATCGAACGCCCATAGCAACCCATCGGGCCCGAAGGTCAGGCCCTTCACCAGATGCGTCGTGCCCTCGGTGTAGAGAATGCCCTTCAGGTTGAAGTTTTTGTCGAACTGGAAGATGCGCCCGTCGCCCGCGTGGTCGTCCTCAGGGACATTCAGGTCGGTCGCGCCCAACAATAGGTCGCCTGCCGCGAACGGCTGCATGGTG
>JAEUKM010000421.1 GCA_016793085.1 Rhodospirillaceae bacterium | reverse complement strand
GTCGGCGGCGGCATGGGTTTCGGCTACGGCTCGGTGCACGCCTATGGCATGGACTTCATGCGCCTGCGCGGGCCCGGCTACGGCCCCGGCAAGAACCCGCGGAAAGAGTTCATTCCTGTGGCGCGCATTGCCGACGCGCTGCTGAACCCCGGCGCGACCGTGGACTACAACGGCCTTAAACTGACGTACCCCGACCTGCGCACGATTTATTGGGTGGGCGGCAATCCGTTCCATCACCACCAAGACCTGAACAAATTGGTCCGCGCCTGGCGCGAGCCCGAGACCATCATCGTCAACGAGCCCTTCTGGACATCGGCCGCGCGCCACGCCGACATCGTGCTGCCCACGGCCACGCCCTTGGAGCGCGACGACATTGCTTTCGGTGAAGGCCACTTCATGGCCATCCGCAAGGCCATCGCACCCGTCGGTGAATCGCGCACGGACTATGAAATCTTCGCTGCCCTGGCGGCGAAGATGGGTCTGGCCGAACAGTTCACCGAGGGCCGCGATACTTTTGATTGGTTACGCGTGATCTATGCGGGCATCGCGGAGCAGGCGACCAAGGTGGGCCACGCCATGCCCAGTTTCGAGGAGTTCTGGGCCGCAGGCATCGTCTCACTGCCCATGCCGCCGCGCCCCGAGCCCTTGTTCGCGAGTTTCCGGGCCGACCCCGAGAAGAACCCCTTGAACACGCCCACGGGCAAGGTGGAATTGTTCTCGGCCACCATCGATGGGTTCAAGTACGACGACTGCCCCGGCCATCCGGTGTGGCAGGAGCCGAAAGAATGGCTGGGCAGCGCGCTTGCGAAAAAATTCCCCATCCACCTGATTACCAACCAGCCGACCACGCGGCTGCACAGCCAATACGACAACGGCGCCACTAGCACCGCCAGCAAGATCAAGGGCCGCGAGCCCTTACGCATGCACCCCGAGGATGCCGCCGCGCGCGGCTTGAAAGACGGCGACGTGGTGCGCGTGTTCAACGACCGCGGCGCGTTTCTGGCAGGGCTGATCGTCACCGATAATCTGCGTCCGCGCGTGGCGCAGATCGCGACGGGCGCATGGTACGACCCGTTAGAGCCCGGCGTCATCGGCACGCTGGACGTGCACGGCAACCCCAATGTCGTCACCCCCGATCACGGCACCTCGAAACTGGCGCAGGCCCCCAGCGCCTTGAGTACATTGGTGGAGATCGAGAAATTCGCGGGCGCGCTTCCGCCCATCAAGGTCTTCGACTCGCCGCCGACTGAATTGCGGAGCAAGCCATGAGTGCAGACCATGAGTGATGTGATCGACGTGAAACGCGTGCCTACCGTCACCCACTGGGGGGCTTACACCGCCGAAGTGGAAAACGGGCGCGTCACCAAAATGCACCCCTTCGCGGCGGACCCGGACCCGTCGCCCATTGGCAATTCCATTCCGGGCGCCTTGACCGACCGCTTACGCATTCCGCAGCCCATGATCCGCCAGGGCTGGCTGAAGCACGGGCCGCGCCTGAACCAGAACGCACGCGGGGCCGAGCCCTTTGTCGCCGTGCCGTGGGACGAAGCGCTGGACATGGTGGCGGGCGAACTGAAGCGCGTGAAGGAAACGCACGGCAATGCGTCGATCTTCGCGGGCTCGTACGGATGGGCCAGCGCCGGGCGCTTTCATCATGCCCAGAGCCAGCTCAAGCGTTTCATGAACACCATCGGCGGCTTCGCCTATTCGGTGAACAGCTATTCCATCGCTGCGGGCGAAGTGCTGGTCAACCATGTCATGGGGGGTTTGCGCGCCTTCTGGGCCTGGACGCCGACCTGGGACATCATTGCCGAACACACGGAACTGGTGGTCGCCTTCGGCGGGCTCTCCTTGAAGAACGCGCAAGTGGAAGGCGGCGGCATGGGCCGCCACGTGGCCCGCGAAGGCCAGTTGAAGTGCCGCGACAAAGGCGTGCGGGTCGTTTCCATCAGCGCCGTGCGCGACGACACGGCGGCGTTCCTGAACGCGGATTGGATCACGCCGCGCCCCGGCAGCGACGTGGCGGTGATGTTTGGCCTGATGCAAGCGCTGATCGCCGAGAACCTGCACAACGAAGATTTTCTGCAAAAATATTGTGTGGGCTGGGACAAGGTGCGCCCTTACGTAATGGGCGAGAACGGGCACACGGCCAAGACGCCCGAGTGGGCGGCGGCACTTTCGGGTGTTTCGGCCGACACCATCCGCGTGCTGGCGCGCCGCATGGCCAAGCACCGCACGCTTGTCACCATCGCGTGGTCGTTGCAACGGTCCGACCACGGCGAGCAGACCTATTGGGCCGCCATCACGCTCGCCGCCGTGCTGGGGCAGTACGGTTTGCCGGGCGGCGGCATCGGCTTCGGGTATGGGGCCATCAACGGCATGGGGGCCGGTGGTTCTCGTATTGCGCCGCCGACGCTGCCTATGGGCACGAATCAGGTGAAAGCGTTCATTCCCGTGGCGCGCATTGCCGACATGCTGGAACATCCGGGCGAAGCCTTCGATTACAACGGCCAGAAGCTGACGTACCCCGATGCGCGACTGGTGTATTGGTGCGGCGGCAACCCGTTCCATCATCACCAGGACTTGGGCCGTCTGGTGCGGGTGTGGCAGCGCCCGGAAACCGTCATCGTCCACGAGCCCTGGTGGAACGCACTGGCGCGCCACGCGGACATTGTTCTGCCGGTCACGACACCCTTGGAGCGCAATGATATCGCGGGCACGAACTTGGATGCGTATGCGTTGGCCATGCACCAAGTCATTCCGCCCGTGGGTCAGGCCCGCAACGACCACGACATTTTCACCGCCCTTGCCCAAAAGCTGAACGTGCGCGAGGCCTTCACCGAAGGCCGCAGCGAGATGGAGTGGCTGAGGCATTTATATGCGCTGTGGCGCGAGCGCGCCGTGGCGGTGAACGCGCAGTTGCCCGACTTCGAGGCGTTCTGGGAGATGGGCTCGGCGGAATTTCCCGACCGCACGGTGGGGCAGATTTTCCTGGCGCGCTTCCGCGCCGAGCCCGAGGTCTACAAGCTGCGCACGCCGTCAGGGAAGATCGAGCTTTTCTCCGAGACCATCGCCGGCTTCAAGTACGACGACTGCCCGGGCCATGCGGTGTGGTTCGAACCGGCCGAGTGGCTGGGGGCTTCCGCCGCAAAAACCTATCCGCTGCATCTCATCTCGAACCAGCCGCGCACGCGGCTTCATTCGCAATACGACAACGGCAGCCACAGCCGCGCCAGCAAGGTGCAGGGCCGCGAGCCCGCGTGGATCAACCCCGCCGACGCCGCTGCGCGCGGGCTGAAGGACGGCGACGTGGTGCGCCTGTTCAATGATCGCGGGTCGTGCCTGGCGGGCGCTGTCGTGACCGATGAAGTCATGCCGGGCGTGGTGCAGTTGGCCACGGGGGCCTGGTACTCGCCATCAGAGAGCATCGGCAGCGGACATAACCGGCCCTTCTGCGTGCACGGCAACCCCAATGTGCTGACGCGCGATGCGGGCACCTCGAAGCTCGCCCAAGGCTCGGCGGCGCAGACGTGCTTGGTGCAGATGGAAAAGTACGAAGGCGCGCTGCCGCCGGTGGGCGCGTTTATTCCGCCTGTGGTCGTGAAGCGCTAAGCTTATTGTTTGAGCGTGATCTTTTCGGAAAACCGGTTCCCACTTTTCCGGATCACGCTCTACTTCATCCTCAGCACGATCACCTTGTCGCTGGCGAAGTCCGTGGCGTCGCGCACGGCCTTCACCTCTTTGGCCGTGACGAGCGGGGCCGCGTTGCCCCAACTGTTGCGGATGTACGTGGCGACGTTGGCGACTTCCTGATCGTTCATCAACGCGCGGAACGGCGGCATGCGGTACCCATCCGGCATGCCGTCCACCACCAGGCGCATGGAACCGTTCAGCACCACGTTGATGGCCGAGGAGGGATCTTTGTCGAGTAGCGCCGGGTTGCCCGCGAGCGGCGGCAGGAACTGCGCTTGGCCCTTGCCGTCGTCCACGTGGCAGGCCTCGCACTTCTGCAAAAATTCCTTGGCGCCGACGGCCGAAAGGTCGCGCTTACGTAGCGCTTCCGTACTGGCGGCACTGTAGGCCCAGGGCTTGGCGTTCTTCTCTTTCACGCCCGGCAGCGATTTCAAATACACCGCCATGGCGTTCAGGTCGTCGTCGGTCAGGAACTGGGTAGAGTTGTTGATCACTTCGATCATCGTGCCGAACGCGGTTCCAAACGGTGTCTGGCCGGTTTTCAAGGACGTCACGATGTCCTCATGAGACCAACGGCCGAGGCCTGAGTTCACATCTTGCGTCAGATTCACTGCCGTCCAGTGATCGAGCATGGCCCCCGCCAGGAAATCGGGGTCGCTTTCATCCAGCGCCTTTTCATTGAAGAAGAGTCCGCGCGGCGTGTGGCACGCGCCGCAGTGGCCGGGGCCCTGCACCAGATACGCGCCGCGATTCCAGGCGGCATCCTTGTCGGCCTTGGGCTGGTAGACATCGAAATCGGCGAACAGCATGTTCCAGAACTTCAGCGGCCAGCGCCAGTTCAGCACCGGCGGAATCTCGCTGGGCTTGTTGGGCATCTTGGCGGCGGGCACCACCTTGGTGAAGTAAGCATAAAGTGCTGCGATATCCGCATCCGTCATCTTGGCGTAGGACGGATAAGGCATGGCCGGATAGAGATGATGGCCGTCTTTCGCAACTCCGCGCCGCACGGCCTTGTCGAAATCCGCCAGGGTGTACGAGCCGATGCCCGTCTCGGGATCGGGTGTGATGTTGGTGGCGTAGATGTTGCCGATGGGCGTGGCCATTTTCAGGCCGCCCGAAAACGCCGGCGCGTCGGGAACGGAATGGCACGCCACACAGTTGGCTGCGCGCGCCACGTATTCGCCCTGGGCCAGGACCGGATCCACAACTGGTGCAGTTGGGGCGGGCGCTTCGGCTGCCGTCTGCGCCGACAACGGGCTCGCCGCCAAAACACCTAAAACCAGCCAGCGGCAGAATGACGTGTTGGCCATGCCCCCGAGTCCCCCTTCACGTTCAAAACAATGCAGTTTTGGCCGCGGACGGCCCACCCGGGGCGATATTAACGATTCAACCGCCGGGGCCAAGGCTTGCAGCCCCGGTATACAGATACCGGGCAAGTCCATGTTGCAGTGCAATGTATCGCCTTGGAAAGACAGCGGTTTTTGGCCGCCTTGTCCTGGGACAAAAATCCCGCAAGCCACTGAAAAGCTGCCATAAAACGACCCCGGAAGTTCTGCATAGCCTGTCTTCAGTGTTGTCACTTGACACTAAGTGAGTACACACTTACTACGCGCGCCATGCGTATCCGACTTGCACCCAACGAGCGTCGCCAACTTATCGTTGAAGCCGCCATGCCGCTGTTCGCGCGCAAAGGCTTCAGCGGCACGACGACCAAAGAGATCGCCGAAGCCGCGCAAGTTTCGGAAGGGCTGCTTTTCAAATACTTCGCCAACAAGACCGCGTTGTACGACGCGATCATCGACTATTGCCGCGACGACAACCCCAAGCGGTTCGCGGCCCTGGCCGAGCTGCCGCCCTCGACCGCGACATTGGCAGAAACCGTGCATCACCTGATGTTCTACTTCCTGACGGTGACCGCGCGCAGCCCCGCCGAGCAGAGCCGCCAGCGCCTGTTCATGCAGAGCCTGGTGGAAGACGGCGAGTTCGTGCGCCTGGCCATGAGCGCCTACATGGAAGCCGTGATGCCGCAGATCGAGCGCTCGTTCGACGCCGCGCGCGCCAGCGGCGACGTGAACGGCGACATCTCCACCGTGCGCGCCTTCTGGCTGATGGGCCTGCTGCAGATCATGATGGGCGGCTTCGCCCTGCACAAACTGCAACCCGATGACGTGGCCTCCACCGACGAGTGGGTGGCCGAAGCCACGCGTTTCATTCTGCGCGGCATGGGCGTGACTGACGCCGCGATTACGCGCGCTTACAAACCAGAGCGCATCGTGACGGACCCCGTGGACGCCACGGCGGTCACGGCGCCGGACGCTCCCAAAGAGAACCGTGAGCCCGAGATCAAGACCGAGTACCGCGCCAAGCGCGCCCGCGTAGCCTGAGCATACGTGACCTAAGAGAATGTGTGAGTGACAGGACAGATCATGAATTACCAAGACCGTAACGCTGCTACGTCCCATGTCGAACCCGCAACCGTGGCCGGCCACACACCCATCAGCCCCGAGCGCATGCGCCGGGCTGTGATAATTGCCGGCATCGTCATCGCCGCCGTGGCCGCGCTGTTGGTGGGCTACAACATTATCGGCAATATCATGATGAAGCGGTTCTTCGCGTCCAACGTGCCCGCTCCCGTCAGCGTCAACTTCGAAGCGGTGAAGACCAGCACCGTAC
>JAEUKM010000423.1 GCA_016793085.1 Rhodospirillaceae bacterium | reverse complement strand
AATTCTCGGTCACCAGCATCCCCAACGCCGATGCGCATACGATTTCAGAGTTCTTCGAGTACGGCGGCGTGTGGTCGCCGGAAATGCTGGTCAGCATGTTCCACATGACCGTGATTGTCTGCACCGCCATGCTGCTGATCGCCATCGTCAACTCGGCGCCGAAGCTGAAGCTCGACGGCATGAAGCAACTGGCCGTGGCGGGCTTCGCTGCCGTCATGGGTGTGGGCGGCATTCTCGTGTTTGGGGCAGTGTCCGAGATCGACTCGCGCCTGGGCGCCGACACCGCGCCCACCGCGCGCACGCGTACCGACAGCAATGTGCAGGCCTGGGCCTGGACCGCGCGCCAGCACGACATTCCGGGCAAGGTGGCACCCGCCAACGCCCGCCAAGCCTTCATCGACAATTGCGCGTCGTGCCACGGCGAAGATGCGCGCGGCATCAAGGACCAGGGCGCGAACCTGGTGGACAGCGCTTTCGTGAAGCGGCTGAACGACGCCGATCTAGCCTCGTTCATTCAGTCGGGCCGCCAGCCCGGCAGCCCCGACAGCACCATGAACCTTTTGATGCCCGCCTTCGATTACCTGACCGCGCAGGAAATTGAGCAGGTCATCGCCTTCATCCGCAATCCGAAATAAACCTACACTTGGGCAAGCTGTTCGAACTCGACCTTTAAGGGCACATGGTCGGAGCTGCGGATGGTTTGCATGCAGGTGGCGCTTTTCAGAGTCATGCCCCGGTAGAAGACGTGGTCCAGCACCTGGCCCAGGTGCCGCCACTGCGGCGCGCCGATAGGCACGTGATGGAGCGCGTGTGTTTCGACGGCATCGAACAGAATGCGCCGGCGCTTGGGGTTCCAGGTGTTGAAATCTCCCGCCAGGATGACGGGGCCTTTGTGATCGTCCAGCACCGCTTCCAGTTGCGCCACCTGACGCCCGAATTTCCGCGACGAGGTGATGTTGATGGCGTGGATGTTGAGCACCAGCAAATTCCCTGCCGTATTGAGAATGTCGTACTCGGTGGCGAGGATGGTCTTGGGCAGAGCGATAATGGGCTCTTTGTCGGGCGAGCGCAAAACCTTGCGGTTGATGGCAGCGATGCGGCTGCCGGTCTTCACGCCGCTGGTGACCGCCGCCGAACGGTAGGCGAAATTCTGGGCCATCACCCATTCGAAGCCCGAGGCCACATGGAACGGGTGCGCCTTGTCGCCGTGTAGCATGGCTTCCTGCAGCAGCACGAAATCGGCATCGGCGGTCAGCGCCGTCAGATCCTCCAGCCAGCCATGACGGCGGGCCTTGTAAATATTCCAACAGACGATGGTGAAATGCTGGCCCAGACTTTTGCGCGTGGCCTGGCCCAGCACGCGCACGCTGTCGTCCTCGGGGACGATGCGGTAGAGACTTTTGCGGCTGAGGACACGGCGGATCATGGCGCGGGCTCCGCGGGCATTACAAATACGAGCCGAACAGGCGGACGAAATTATTGCGCAGACGTATCCATAAAGGTTTCGCCTGCACCTCGGCCAATATCACGGGCTTTGCGTCGGCTTTCTTGGCGTTGAAATAGCGTTCCAGTTCCGCGCCCAGGGCCGGGTCGACGCATTCAAGATTGGCCTCGAAGTTCAGGCGCAGGCTGCGCTGGTCCCAGTTGGTCGAGCCCACCAGCGCCCAGCGGCTGTCGACGATCATCAGCTTGCTGTGATCGAACGGCGGCCGGTTGAGGTAAATCTTCACGCCGCACGACAACAATTTCTCGAAGTTCGCGGCCGTGGCCCAATCGACCACGAAAATATTGCTGCGCTCGGGCACTAATACTTCCACCTCGACCCCGCGCAAGGCGCACACACACAAGGCGCTGACCAGCCCGCCGTTGGGGATGAAATAGGGCGTCATGATGCGCACATGGCGCTGACTGACGGCCAAGGCCCCCAGGATCAGCCATTGCAGCTTTTCCACGCGGTGATCGGGCCCGGCGGGGGCCAGACGCGCCTCCACCAGGCCGGGATAAGTCGCCGCTTCCGGCCAGCGCGGCAGGTCGACGGCCTGTGTGGTGGCGAACTCCCAATCCTCCTCGAACAACGCCGACATCTGGTCCAGCACAGGTCCACGCACCTGGAAGTGAATGTCCTGTACCGGATGGCGGGGCCTAGCTCCCAGCACGTTGCCGTGACGGATATTTATACCGCCGATAAAGCCCGCCTCGCCGTCCACCACCATGATCTTGCGGTGGTTGCGCAGGTTGAAGAAGCGGATAAAGCGCAAATTGTGCGGAATGAAGCGCGCCGCCGTCACACCGCTTTTGGCGAGTTCGTCGTCGATGGCACGCGGACTGTAGCGCAGGCCCACGTCGTCGATCAGCACCCGTACAATCACGCCCCGTGCCGCGGCCGCGGTTAAAGCCGCGACAAACGCCTGGCCCGTGGCGTCGTAGTCGAAGATGTAGGTGGACAGGGCGATGGATTTCTTGGCCGTGGCGATGGCCGCCAGCATGGCCGGATACGTTTGATCGCCGTTGATGAGCGGCACAACCTGGTTGCCCGGCAAGAACGGCAGATCGTTCACCGCCGACACGATGTTGAGAAAGCGCGGATCGGCCCTGGCGGTGCCGGGTGCAAGGAACGCCGACAGGCTGGCGCGAGCCCCCACCTCGGCGCGGCTGCGTAATTTCCGCGCGCTGCGCTCAACCCGATTGATGCCGAAAAGCCCGTAGAGTGCCGCGCCTAAAAAGGGCGAGAGCAGAATCAGGGCGATCCAGCCCACCGCCACGGGCTCGTTGTCCTTGCGCAGCAGTACGTGCGCGCACAGGGGAACGGCGATCAGCAAATGAAGAATGGTGACGAGCGAAACGCCCAACATAACGACCTCGACGCCTGGGCCCTGCCGCGGAGCGGGGCGGCCAGCGCCCCAGTTCTCAAGTCCTCCGCTATCAACAGCGTGCCGCCGATTTAAGCCTTTTTCGCGGCCCCCCGACAGGCCGCGCAAAACAGACCCTGGATCAGGGCCCAGAACCAAAAGGTTGAACGATCCGCCATGTGCCCGGCCCGCGCGCAGATTCGAGCCTGGAAAACTGTCACAAGTTATTGAAAATACGTTATAAATCGATGAATCGCTAGGCGGGACGCACACCCTGCATTAATCTAAGGTTGCACGCCCGGGCCGGGGCCCACGGGCGTGTTAAGCTGGTTACCCTAATAAGGGTGCCACCGGTTCAACATCAGCGCTGATTTTCAAGGAACGTGAACAGCATAGACCGCAACGTCGTCGCGCTGAAAGCGGCACAGAGCACCGGCGCCAAAACCACGGCGAAGGCGTTGTTGTGGCGGTTGGTATGGCTTTACGTGATGGGCTCGGCGGCGGCGGTCGTCACCACCTTTTTCCTGGTGGCCATCGGCCTGCAGCTGACGAGTTACCAGTGGCTGTGCCTCTTGGGCCTGACGCCGGCCGTGGTGCCTGTTTACGTTCTGTTCGACATTCACATGATCCGCAAGCACTACGC
>JAEUKM010000411.1 GCA_016793085.1 Rhodospirillaceae bacterium | reverse complement strand
CATTCCGCTGCATGGAAGGCTTACTCCCTCACGAAATCACAATCGTGTTCGTGGGCGACACGTCCGAATCCGGTCTTGCTGGGAACAACATGCTCGAACTATCCGCGCGTGGCGTAACACGGCGCGTGGCCCTGGCCGAATTTGACTTGGTCGATCGAAGGGGCGGGGCTCTTAATCAGCAAGGGGCCGTTCTGGTCGGTCTCGCACACGAAAAGGTGTTTTCCCGTAAAGAAGAGAAGAATTCAGCAATCATGAAGCGGCTGCGCGCGGTGTTTCGCGAGCGCCTTGGCCTCACTGCTGACCCATTTTCTCGTCACGATCCGAAATTGGGCTGGCGTCCACTGTTCTCAGTTGTCGATGCGCGCGGGCGTGCTGATGAACGAGCTAGTGAGAAAGCAAATCAGCGAACCGTATCGCTCGATCATCTGTTGGAAGAGGGATGCCAATTTGCTGCGGATATTCCTGGCGACGATGAAATCGGGGGAGAAGATGCTGCCGCGAGATGGCTGAAGGAGAACGACCCGCGTGGGTGAAATGGCAAGCCACGTGACAACTTGAGGTTGTCATGACGATTCCGGGGGAGCAGGAGCCCTCAACTCCGTAGATCCACGCTCTTGACGTGACATGTCATGCAAGGGTTGTGCGGCGACGTGCCGCGACGACCCATAAGGTACAGACATGGTTACGACGATTCTCCGGTTGCCCGACGTTCTCCGCGCAACTGGCCGCTCGCGCAGTGCACAATACCTGGACATCCGCCAGGGCCTATTCACAGAACCGGTTCAAATCGGCGCGCGCGCCGTGGGCTGGCCGGCCGAGGAAGTCGCCGCGCTCAATGCGGCGCGCATCGCAGGCAAGTCCGATGCCGAAATTCGGGAGCTGGTCACCCGTCTCGAAGCCGCACGCAAGACCGCTGCTTGAGGTGCTGGTCATGGGCGCGACAGATTTTCCTTTCAGCGGGGCAGAAACCGATAAAACCGGCGAAACCGCCACCGTGGGCAATGACGAGTTCCTGCGTGCGCTGTTCCCGGGGGTCAATGGGGAAGCGGCGCCGGTGGTGACGAACTTTGCCGGAGACCCAGGCAAGGTCTCGGCCAGTGCTTGGCAAAGTCAGTGCTGGCGGGACGGCGAGAACACACTGCCGCCCGACGCCAATAACTACTTTTCGCTGGCAAGCTTCCGCCCGGACGACGCGGGCGTCTACCGGCGGCGCAAGTCGCAATTCGCCGCACTGCATGCGGTAATGCTCGACGACATCGGCGGCAAGGTGCCGATCGAGCGGCTTACGCTGCCGCCGACTTGGCTCCTGGAGACTTCGCCGGGGAACCACCAAGCGGGCTATCTTCTGGCCGAACCCCTAAACGATGGGCCGACAGCCGACCGCCTGATGAACGCCATTGTCGCGGCGGAGCTGTGCGACCCCGGCGCCAACGGCCCACGTGCCCGGCTGGCCCGGCTGCCGGTAGCGGTGAATGGCAAGCATGCGCCGCCCTTCGCGTGCCGGTTGGTGACCTGGGCACCGCGGAAGCGCTATTCGCTGGAGCAACTGGCGGACGGTCTGGAATTGGACCTGGCGCCCGTCGGGCGGGCAAAGCGGCAGACCTCAACGGCGAAACAGGCGCATCCCGACGATGGCGACGCCGTCTGGATTCCCCGCCCCGAAGAAAACACCGTTATCGCTGCCTTGCGCGAACGTGGCCTCTACAAGGCGCCGCTAGGTGACGGCAA
>JAEUKM010000407.1 GCA_016793085.1 Rhodospirillaceae bacterium | reverse complement strand
CGGTTCGCGCATGATGAAGTTGATGGCGCCGACGAAGGTCGAGCGGCCGAAGTAGGCGCTCTGCGGACCCTTCAAGACTTCGATGCGGGCGACGTCGACAATAGACGGCTGGTGAGCGCCGATGATGGGCGCGCCGTCGATGAACATCTGGCCGCCGGCGCTTAAACCGACGTTACTGGCCAAGAACAGGCCGCGGAAAACGAGGGCGTTGGCGCCGCGGTCGTTACGGCCCGAGCCGCCTTGCTGGTTCACGAAATTGAAGCTGGGCGTCATCAGCATCACGTCGGTGAGCTGCTTGATGTTGATGGCTTCGATGTCTTTCTCCGAAAACGCGGTCACGGCCACCGGCACCGTCATCAGGTTTTCCTCAACCTTACGCGCGGTCACGGTGATTTCTTCCAGCGCCAGGCTTTGGGCCTGGGCCTGTTGCTGCGCGTATGCCGCGCTCGCCGACAGTCCATAAATGCTTGCGCTGGCAAGCAGACCGAATAACTTCGCTGATCTACGCATCGAGAGCCCCCTTGGTGTTGAAAAATCTACGGACGTGGCTTCCGGGTGAAGCCGTCCCCCCAATGGGCTAAACGCTAGGCCAGCGTCAAAAAGCGCCATAGAGCGCCCGGGATTTAAGCCCACCCAACAAACAGAAATGCTATCTGCTTGCCTGTGTCTTGGCGGACACACACGCGGCTGTTCTCGCAGCGCACGCGGTGTGTACCGACACGGCCGGAAAGCAAGGAAAACCAATTACTAAGACGTGCGCGTGCTGCGAAGCGGGCGCATCGCATCGGCCCCTAATGACCGAATAGCGGGCTTAGTATTTACGAGTTTGGTCGTAACCCTTCATGGCGAAGCCGCGCGCGGCATCCGAAATGTGCGGCGCGTAGTTCGCCGCCCATACAACGGCAGCGGGCGTTTCCGACAAAATGCTGTTCAATGCGCCGCCCTTGCTGCGGATAATCGCGGTGTATCCTGTTTTCGAGCCCAAGGGCCCGCGCGGCTGTCCCGGCGCACGCCACACGTAGGCGCCTGTTTTCATCACGCCGCGCGGCGAGGCAACCTCGCCTTCGAGTACGAAGAACTCCTCGACCGCGGCATGTGTTGCAACCGCGCGCGCAAGGCCTGCGGGTTTGGCGTCGGCGTCAACCTTGACCAGCCATGTGCTTTCGCCCGTCGCGGTATCGGTGCGCAACAGCTTGCCGTGCGGGTTCGCGCCCAGGCTTTGACTGGCGGCATCTTTCAACGGTGCCCAGGCCATCTTGGCGGTTTCGGTTTTCTTGATCAGCTTGCTTGAAATGTACATGCCCGCGGGCGTTTCAGCGTAGAACGCCAAGTGCTCGCCTTCGTAGAAGTTCAGCATCGTGCAGCCGGCCGCGCTGGTCATCACCTTGTGCTGATAGCCCGCCGGCAGATAGGCGTAATCGCCTGGCCCATACGTTGTGTCATCGAACGTCACGCTGCCGTCGAGAATATAGAATTCCTGGTCGCTGTTGACGTAATGAGGCTTGGGCATCGCCCACCTCGCAGGATAGCGGAACACCACCGTCACCGCTTTATCGCCTTTGGCGTTGTACGACAGCGGAGTGCCTTCCACGCCCGGCTGCGAATTGTTCTCGCCCAGCACGCGGCCCGGCACGGCTTGCGCCTGCACGAAGTCGGTATGAAAACGCCCGAGCGCCAACGTGTCCGCCGCGGGGGCTGCGTTTTGACCGAAGGCGCGCGGCGCAAGCGCGCTGCCCATCATCAAACCCAAAGCCGAGCGGCGGCGAAGAGAGGCCAAGGCGTGCGTCATGATGCGCTCATTTTTTTGATTGTTCGTGTCGGCGGTTTGCAGCGATGGCGCAGATGCTATCCGCCGCGGCAAAACGTCACAATTCAAAGGCCTAAGTCACGCCCGGCAAGCGGTCGATTTTTGCGCTTCAACTGGTTGCTCTTTGGGCCTTTCCGTACATTTCCCACACCCGGTTTATACCCGCAAAAAGGTGTCCTCGTTGCCGCCGCGCCGTTCATTCCGCGATGTCATTCACTGCCTGTGTGCAGCGCTGCATCCGCAGGCGTTGACGGCTGTTATTGCCGCGTGCGCGTTTGCAGCGGCGTCAGCGCGTGCGGAAGATTTAGGCCCGGTCAGGTTCTATGCCGATCTGTCTGCGGATGAGCAGAGCGCGACCACCATCAGCGACGGCATCGGCCGCGTGGATTTCGCGCTCGACCGCGACACTGTGCGCCTGTCGTGGACGGTGACCTACAAAAACCTCACGTCGCCCGCAACGGCTGCGCACATTCACGGTCCGCAACGTCCGGGCACCAACGCCGGCGTGCAGATTGATCTGGCGCCGGCGGGCCTCGGCCTGCCGCTGAAGGGTTCAGCCGTTCTGACCGACGCGCAACTGGAATACCTGTTGTCGGGGCGCATGTACGTGAACGTGCACACCACCAAGTACGCCGTCGGCGAATTGCGCGGGCAAATCCAGCGCGTGCCGCCGCCGGCCCCTCTGACGAATTGAGCCAGACATGCGTAATGCTTTCGCTATCCTCTCATTGCCGCAACGGCTGAGGCGCACGGTAAGCGCATTCGCGCTCGCGGGCTGTGCGGCGGCGGGTGCGGCGCTTGCGCAAACGCCTGTATCGGCGCCCCAGCAGCAGACCCTGACCTACGTGGTCGCCAATTGGGATACGGCGATCTACCAGACCAAGTTCATGGATGAATGCCCTGAAGGCCCGGCTGTCGGTAACGACGAGTTCTGGTGGCGCGGGCTGTCGCGCGCCGACAAGGACAAGTTTACCGAAAAAGGCCTGGTGCAGCCGGTCGACCGCAAGAACATCGCCGTCCTGCGCGGCCCCAAGGGCGAGGACGTGTGCTGGAACCCGACCGTGGTGAAGGATCCGCCGCTGCGCATCGTCAGGGGCAAGACGTCCTATGGCTTCAACCTCGACGGCGACAGCAAGGGCGAAGCTACCCCCAAGTCATGCAAGCACGAGAATTTCACCGGCGTGAACGGCGAAATGGGCGTAGACAATCAACTGTACCGCCTGCTCGGCTGCCACTACGGATGGCGGCGCAACGGCGTGCTGGACACCTTCGGCAATGAAGAGCGCCGCAACAGCGGCCGCGGCGTCATTCTGATCGAGATCACCGGTGTAGAAGACCCGGAAGATTCGCCCGAGGTCGAGGTGGCGTTCTACCGCGCGCTTGATCCGTTCCCCATCGACAGCTCGGGGCGGATTCTGCCTTACGCCAGCTACCGCGTGGATACCGCCGTGGACGGCAAGCCGCGCTACGGTGCCGTCGCCAAGGGCAAGATCGTCAACGGCGTGCTGACCACAGAACCCACCGACATGAAGCTGCCGTTCTACGGCAATGCGGCCTACGCCGAGATCGCGTTCCGCGACATGAAGCTGGAACTGGATTTGGCGCTCGGCCCCGACAGCAAAGTGAAAGGCGTCGTGGGCGGCTACTATGATTTCGATAAGTGGTGGGAATACATGCTGAAGGTGGAATTCCTGATCGCCACCGGCGACTGGAGCTGTCCGGCGCTGTACACCGCCGCCAAGGAACTGGCCGACGGCTACCCCGACCCGCAGACCGGCGAATGCACGGCGATTTCCTCGGCGTTCAAGATCGATGCGCTGCCCGCTTTCGCGCTCCACGAAAAGAACACAGCGACGAACCAATAGAGCCATGACCTTCGCTCAGCACATCCGCGTTTTCGTCTGTATTGCCCTGGCGGCCCTGAGCCTTGGGGCCTGCGGCGAGGCCGAGCCCGTCACCAGCGGCGGCCCCACGGCCGTGCGCCGTCTGACCGAAGCGCAGTACCGCAACATCATCGCCGATGTGTTCGGCAATCATCTCGTCGTGGCCGGCCGGTTCGATCCTTTGGTGCGCACCGAAGGCCTGCTGGCTGTGGGCGCCAGCCGCGCCAGCATCACGCCCACGGCGGTCGAGCGGTACGCGGCCCTGGCGCGCTCCATCGCGCAGCAGGTGGCGAACGAAAAGAACCGTGCGCTGCTGTTTCCGTGCAAGCCCGCTTCGGCTCAGGCGGCCGATGAGGCCTGCGCACGCCAATTCCTGGCCACGGTCGGGCGCTATCTCTATCGCCGCCCGCTGGCCGAAGATGAAGTGAAGGTGTTTGTGGATATCGCTGTCGCGGCCGCGGAAACACGGGGCGATTTCTACGCCGGCGCGGCCTACGGTCTGCAGGGCCTGCTGCAATCGCCGGATTTCCTGTTCATCAGTGAAACGGCCGAGCCCAAGCCGGATGCAAAAAATCTGATGCAACTGGACGGCTACTCTAAAGCCAGCCGCTTGAGTTTTCTGCTGTGGAACAGCACGCCCGACGATGCGCTGCTGACCGCCGCAGAGAGGGGCGAGCTGGCCAGCCAGGACGGGCTTGAGCGTCAGGTCGACCGGATGATGGCCTCGCCGCGCTTGAAGACCGGCGTGCGCGCGTTCTTTACAGACATGCTCGGCCTCGATGATTTTGCGACGCTTGAAAAAGACACGCTCATCTATCCGGCATTTGGCCTGGCTGCCGCTGACGACGCCAAAGAGCAGGTGCTGCGCACCCTGAACGAGGCCCTGGTGGTAAAGGACACGGATTACCGCGACCTGTTCACCTCGCGCGAAACCTTCATCAGCAGCGCGCTGGGGCTGGTCTACCGCGTGCCGGTGCCCAAACCCGGCGGCTGGGCGCCATTCACTTTCGCCGAAAACGATCCGCGCGCGGGCCTGCAGACCTTGCTCAGCTTCACCGCGCTGCACTCGCATCCCGGCAAAAGTTCGCCGACGCTGCGCGGCAAGGCGATCCGTGAATTGCTGCTGTGCCAGAAGATCCCCGATCCGCCGAGCACCGTGAACTTCGATCAGTTCAACGATCCCAACTCGCCCAATAAGACCGCGCGCAACCGCCTGAATGCGCATTCCGTGGACCCTGCCTGCGCCGGCTGCCACAAGCTGATGGACCCCATCGGGCTGTCGCTGGAGAACTTTGACGGCGCGGGCCAGACGCGCTGGTCCGAGAACGGCGAAGTGATCGACACCAGCGGCGATCTGAACGGGATTCCGTTCAATGACGCCAAAGGCTTGGGCCAGGCCTTGCGCCAGGACCCCTCGGCCACGGCCTGCGTCGTCCAGCGCGCTTATTCCTATGCCGCTGCCCGCGCGCCCGAGCGCGGCGAACGGGAATTGGTTACCTATCTGGAGCAAGAGTTTGCGGACAGCGGATACCGGTTCAAGGCGTTGTTGCGCCGGATTGCGCTGAGTGATGCACTATATGCCATCAACCCGGCGCCGCTGCGGTCGGCCGGTGTTGGGGGCCAGGAGCCAAAATCATGAGCATTCTTCTCAAGAAGCCTTTTGCCCGCCGCGACCTGTTGCGCGGCACGGTCGGCGGTGCAGCCATCACGGTGGCGTTGCCGTTCCTGGAGTGCTTCCTCGATGGGCACGGCGAGGCGTTGGCCTCGGGCGCGCCGTTGCCGGTGCGCTTCGGCACCTGGTTCTGGTCCATGGGGCACACGCCCAACTACGCCGTCGCGCCCGACGCCTCCAGCCTTGCCTTCCTTGAGGAATGCAAGTCGCTGACCCCGCACATCAAGCACATCAATTATTTCGGGCAGTTCAATTCGCCCTTGGATGGCCGGCCCAACCACGTCCATCATACCGGCTGGGTGACCTGCCGCACCGGCACCGCGCCTACGCTGCCGGGCGATATTCCAGCGCCCACGCTGGACGTGATCGTGGCGGATGCAATTGGCGGCGGCACGCGCTTCCGTTCGCTGGACATGACCTGCACCGGCAACCCGCGCGATACGTTCACGGCGCGCAACACGCACAGCCGCAATCCGGCCGAGGTGTCTCCGGCTGCACTGTACGCACGCATTTTCGGGCCCGAGTTCGCCGACCCCAACAGCGCCGACTTCAAGCCCGATCCGGAGTTGATGCTGCAGAAAAGCGTGCTGTCGGGTATCACCGAGCAGCGCCAGCGGTTCGAGAAAAAATTGGGCGCGGCCGACAAGGCGCGGCTGGAT
The DNA here is from genome assembly GCA_016793085.1 of Rhodospirillaceae bacterium. Classification (GTDB taxonomy): domain Bacteria; phylum Pseudomonadota; class Alphaproteobacteria; order Rhodospirillales; family Rhodospirillaceae. The sequence goes on along the minus strand of JAEUKM010000407.1, from coordinate 17,044 downwards.
GAATACTTCACCTCGGTGCGCCAGCTGGAAGATCAACTGACGCTGCAGCAGCAAAAACCGGCCGCCGCCGATGCCTGCACCATGCCGCGCGCGCCCGAGGAAGGCCCCCTGGGCTATGAACTGCCGACGGTGCTGGCCAACCACAACGCCATGGCCAAAATTTTGGCGTTGGCGGTAGCCTGCAACCAGACCAAGGTATTCAACGTCGCTTTCAGCAATGCGCTGTCCAGCATCCGCCGGCCCGGCACGGCCTATACTCATCACACGCTCACTCATGAAGAAGCGGTAGACCAGAAGACCGGCTATCAGCCCGAGGCGTTCTGGTTCAACTGCCGCGTCATGGAAGCGCTGTCGGGCTTTATCGATACCTTCGCCGCAGTGAAGGAGGGGGCGGGCACGCTGCTCGACAACATGATGATCTTCGCCCACGCCGAGACCAGCTACGCCAAGATTCACGCCGTCGACAACATTCCGGTCATGACCATCGGCCGCGCGGGCGGGCGCATCAAGACCGGCAAACACATCGTCGGCAACGGCGATCCGATCTCGCGCATCGGGCTGACGGCCATGCAGGTGATGGGCCTGCCCGTCGAGAAGTGGGGCACGGGCTCGTTGCAGACGTCCAAGACCGTTACCGAAATTCTGGCCTAAGTTCCGCCGCCATGCGCCTGTTCGTCACAGCGTCCCTGCTGGCGGTTCTGTCTGCGCCCGCGCCGGCCGCGCTTGATGCGCCGCCGGCGCCTGCCGGCGTTATGCCCCAGGCTACTGCCGCGGGGGTGTCGTTCACTGACGCCAAAGGCAGGGCGCTTTACACCTACGCGCAAGACCGGCCCGGAAAATCGGCGTGCAACGCCGAGTGCGCGAAAATCTGGCCGCCCCTGGCCGCAGCCCCCGACGCCAAGCCCGCCGGCGACTGGTCGGTCATCAAGCGCGATGACGGCGCGCTGCAATGGGCCTTCCGCGGCAAGCCGCTGTATACCTACATCAAGGACGCAACGCCCGGCAGCGCACTCGGCGACCGTTTGGGCAATGCCTGGAATGTCGTGTTCGTGCCGCTGGACATGCCGCCCGGCGTATCCGTGCGTGCCATTTACGCGGGGCGCGTGCTGACCGATGCGCGCGGGCTGACGCTGTATACACGCAGCGATGAAAAGCCAGGTGCAAAACCGGCGTGCGTGGAAAAGTGCCTGAACACCTGGACGCCGCTGCCCGCCCCCATGATGGCCCAAGCCGTGGGCGACTGGCGGGCGTTGCCGCGCGAGGATGGCACGCTGCAATGGGCCTACAAAGGCCAGCGCCTCTACCTGAACGCCAACGACATCAAGCCCGCGCAGATGTCAGGCGAGGGCGCCGAGAAGGTATGGCATGCCGCCGTGCTGGACCCGGCCCCGCCGTTGCCCGCCTGGGTAACGGTGCAGCGCGCCGACATGGGCGAGATTTTCGCCAATGCCGAGGGCCGCACGCTCTACACGTTCGTCGGCAGCATGGACAAAATCAAGCAGACCATGTGCGACGACGCCTGCATGGCGAAAGTCTGGACGCCGGTGCGCGCCGAGGCCGGGGCCAAGGCCACCGGCGACTGGACGATCCTGACCGAAGGCGGCCAGGCGTTCTGGGCCTACAAGGGCAACATCGTGCACACTCATACGCGCGACAAGGAACCGGGAGCCGTCGGCGGCGACAAGTGGACGGCGGGCGTGGGCGGCTTCGGCGGCAGTTGGAACCCGCTGCCGCGCAAGCGCGATTTCGAAGAACAGTAAGTTGAGGGTCTCAGTTGGTGGTGACGGGCTTGGCGCGCAGGCGCCGCACCTGGCCGCGTAATTCACCGTCTTTGTATGTCGTCGTCATGATGTTGACGTAGACGCGCGTGGTGATCAGGTACTGGAAATCGCCGTCCGACAGGATCACCGAACCCTCCAGCGGGCTCTTCAGGCCCTTGGGCGCCAGATCGACCAGAAGCCCCGCGTTGCCGCCGACATTCTCCGGACCGTACAGCCCCGCCTCGATGGGCGGCGAGGTCAGGTCCTTGAAGGTCACCTTCCAACTCAGCCGCAGGGTGTCACGCTCTAACCGAAATTCGGCTATTCCGCTGCCGGGGCTTTCGGTGGGCGCGCTCTGTTCGTCCGCGCTAAGGGCAGCGCCGAAAAAAATGTCGTCCTCCGCTGCCCATGCAGCGGGCGCTGTTGCCAGTAAAAGCGCTGAAATCAGCATGCGGCCGGCGCTGCGGCGGGAAAATCGGCACATCGTTAACAAAGCGATCCTCAAAAACGGGGGTCCATACGCGATTGTGGCTTGCGTGGCATGCCCGCGCATTAATCGCGGCAAATCGGTCCACGCTCCGAGCGCAATTTTCGCTTTGTTGGACAAACGGTTTTGTTGGCTTCAGCATTTGACGATGGACCGACGCCTCCCGCACTGCGGCGCGCCTGTTGTCATGGAAACAAGATGATTGATGTGAAGGCCGTTTTCTCACCCACGCGAATTTGGCGTGTGCCGGCGCTCGCGCTGGCCGCGGGCATTTGCTTCGGTGCTACGCCTGCCGCCGCAGCCAGTAAAACGCTGGGTTTTGTCGTCACCACCTGGAACACCGGCATCTACGAATCAAAATTCATCGACGAATGCCCCGAGGGCTTCAGCCCCGGCTACGATGAAGTGTGGTGGCGCGGCCTGTCGAAAGCCGACCGCGGCAAGCTGACCGACAACGGGTTGAAGTCGCGGCTGGACCGCTACTTCGTCGCCATCCGCCGCGGCCCCAACGGCGAAGACGTCTGCATGAACCCCACCGTGGTGAAAGACCCGCCGCTGCTGACCGTGGAAGGCAAGGTTTCCTACGGCATGAACCTCGACGGCAACGATACCGGCGAAGCCACGCCGAAGACCTGCAAGCACCAGAACTTCACCGGGCTGGACGGCACGCCCGGCGTCGACAATCAGGTGTACCGCCTGCTGGGCTGCGTTTACGGCTTCCGTTCGTATGGCCAGTACGAAGCCAACGCGAACGAGAACCGCAAGTCCAACGGCAACGGCATGACGCTGATCGAAATTTCGGGCGTCGACGACGAGCGCAACGACGACGACGTGACCGTCAGCTTCTACCGCGCCATCGATCAGTACACCCTGGACGGCGCCGGCCGCTTCACGCCGTTCGCCAGCTACCGCATCGACTTCGCCGACGGCAAGCCGCGCTACGGCAGCACGCTGAAGGGCAAGATCGTCAACGGCAAGGTCGTGACCGTTTCGGGCGATGTTCATCTGCCGTTCTACGGCAACTACACCTACATGAACCAGTTGGTCAAAGACCTGCGCATGGAGCTTGAGCTGAGCGAAGACGGCGCCTCGGCCAAGGGCACGGCGGCGGGTTACTACGATCTCGACCAGCTTTTGTTCTATGTCACCGGCGTGGGGCCCATTGCCTCGTCGGGGTTCTCGAACTGTCCGTCGATCTATGTGGCCGCTCACGAACTGGCTGACGGCTACCCGGATGAAAACGGGAAATGCACCGCGCTCTCCACCGCGTTCAACTTCGCCGCCGTGTCCGCATTCATCATTCACCCCCCTGAATCGCAAAAGACCGCCGCTGCCGGACCTTCCGGCGCGGCCGGGCGCTGAGCGGGGTGTCCATGAAGGCGAATGTATTCCGCTCCGCTGTATTGGCGCTGGGCCTAGCCGCGCTGCTCTCGGGCTGCGAGCAGGAAGCGCCCGCCGTCAATGGCGCGCCGCCCAGCTTCCGGCTGCTGTCCGAGGCGCAGTACCGCAACATCGTCGCCGATCTGTTCGGCGCGCAGATCATGGTGGGCGGCTCGTTCGATCCCCTGGTGCGCACCAACGGCCTGCTGACGGTGGGGGCCACCAGCGCGCACGTGACGCCCGCGGGCCTGGAGCAGCTTGACCTGATGGCGCGCTCCATCGCCGGGCAAGTGGTCAGCGAAAAGAACCGCGATGTTATCGTGCCCTGCACGCCCGCATCGGCCGGCGCCGCCGATGATGCGTGCGCCGCAAAGTTCTTCGGCGCCGTGGGGCGCATGCTGTTCCGCCGCCCGCTGACGGACGACGAGGTCAAGGTTCCCGTAACCATCGCGCGTGACGCGGCTGAGGATCTCGGCAATTTCTACGACGGCCTGGCTGCGGGCCTGGCGGGCCTGATGGTCTCGCCCTCGTTTCTGTTCGCCATCGACACCACCGAGCCCGACCCCGGCAAGCCCGGTCAAATCCGCCTGGATGCCTACGCCAAGGCCACGCGCCTAAGCCTGTTCCTGTGGAACACCGCGCCCGACGATCTGCTGCTGACGGCCGCCGAGAAGGGCGAGCTTCATACCAAGAAAGGACTTCGCGCCCAGGTCGAGCGCATGCTGGCCTCGCCGAAGCTGGAAGCGGGCATGCGCGCCTTCTTCAACGACATGCTGGCGTTTGACGAATTCGCCAAGCTGGAAAAAGATTCGATCATCTACCCGGCCTTCAGCGCCGGCGTGGCCGAGGACGCCCGCGAGCAGACGCTGCGCACCATCATCGATCTGGTGGTGACGCAAGACGGCGACTACCGCGATCTGTTCACCACCCGCAAAACCTTCATGAGTGGACCCCTGGGCCGCATCTACCGCGTGCCCGTCAGCCGCCCCGACGGCGGCTGGACGCCTTATGAATTCGCCGAGGGCGATCCGCGCGCGGGCCTGCTGACGCAGGTCAGCTTCGCAGCACTCTATTCGCATCCGGGGCGTAGTTCGCCCACATTGCGCGGGCGCGCCATCCGTGAATCGCTGCTGTGCCAGAAAATCCCCGATCCGCCGGGCGATGTCGATTTCTCGCTGTTCAACGATCCCAACTCGCCCAACAAGACGGCGCGTGACCGCCTGACCGCCCATTCCACGGTGCCCGCGTGCGCGGGCTGCCATAAGCTGACCGATCCCATCGGCCTCGCGATGGAAAAAATCGACGGCGCGGGCCAGTTGCGCGCCACCGAAGCGGGCGCTCCCATCGACACGACCGGCGATCTGGACGGCGTGCCCTACGCCGATGCCGCCGGACTGGGCAAAGCCATGCGCGAGAATCCCGCCGTGCCCAGTTGCGTCGTCAACCGCATGTATTCCTATGCCATCGGCCGCACGCCCGAGCGCAACGAAAAGACGCTGCTTGATCATTTCGAGAAAAACTTCGCCGCCGAAGGTTTCCGCGTTACCGAGCTTTTGCACGATATCGCCGTCAGCGATGCCTTATACGCCGTCTCCGCCGCGCCCGTCCGCGCGGCGGCTGTTTCTTCCGGGAAGGATGACAACTCATGACCGTGTTATTGCCCAGCGCTCCCAGCCGCCGAAGCCTGTTGCGCGGCATGATGGGCGGAGCCGCCGTCACCGTGGCGCTGCCGTTCCTGGATGCGTTCCTGAACACCAACGGCACGGCGCTGGCCGCCACCGGCGCGCCGCTTCCGGTGCGTTTCGGCACCTGGTACTGGGGCCTGGGCCACACGCCCGGCCATGCCATTAAAGCGAAGACCCAGACCGGCCCGGGCATCGACTTTCTGGAGGAATGCAAGGCGCTGGCGCCGCTGACCAAGCACATCAACTACTACGGCGGCTTCAACATGCCGCTCGACGGCCGATCGAACTACACCCACTTCACCGGCTGGGTGGCTTCACGCACCGGCTCGGCGCCCACCAGCAACAACGAAATCCCGGCCCCCACGCTGGACCTTCTCATCGCCGACGCCATGACTGCGCCGACGCGCTTTGTCACGCTGGATACCACCAGTGTCGGCATCCCGCGCGAGAACTACAGCGCGCGCAGCACCAACAACCGCGCTGCCGCCGAAGCTTCGCCTGAGAAGCTGTATGCGCGCGTCTTTGGGCCCGAGTTCGTCGACCCCAACAAGGCCGACTTCAAGCCCGACCCCAAGGTGATGGTGCGCAAGAGCGTGCTGTCGGCCGTCAGCGAGCAAAGCAAGGCTCTGTCCGGCAAACTGGGCGCCGCCGATAAGATCAGGCTGGATGAATACTTCACCTCCATCCGCCAGATCGAAAACCAGTTGGACCTGCAAATGCAGAAGCCCGCGCCCAACAAGGCCTGCGCCGTGCCGCCACCGATTGCACGCGACGGCGAAGAGCAGAACCGGCCGCAAGGCCTGGAAGTGGATACCGTGGTCGCCAATCACAAGATCATGTCGAAGATTCTGGCCATGGCGGTCGCCTGCAACCAGACCAAAGTGTTCAACATGGTCTTTTCGGACAACTTCTCGCACATGCGCCGCCCGGGCCAGACCTACACCCACCACCTGCTGACGCACGAAGAAACGCCCGACAAGGAGCTGGGCTACCAGCCTGTCGCGTTCTACTTCAACTGCCGCACCATGGATGCGCTGGCCACTTTCATCCAGACGTTCGCCAGCATCCCCGAGGGCGACGGCACGCTTCTGGACAACATGCTGATCTTCGCCGCCACGGAAACCAACTATGCCCGCGTGCACTCCATCGACGGCGTGCCGGTGTTCACGGCGGGCCGCGCGGGCGGGCGCATGAAGACCGGCCTGCACGTGGTCGGCAACGGCGATCCCATCACCCGCGTCGGGCTGACGGCCATGCAGGTCATGGGTCTGCCCATCGACAAGTGGGGCACCAAGTCGCTGCACACCTCCAAAACCATCACCGAAGTGCTGGCGTAAGAAGGCGCGCATTCATGACGGGGCATGCATGATGGGCCGGGGCGGTATGGCGGTTTTCGGCGCGGCGGCGTTGTTGCTGGCGGCGGCTTCAGCCTGGGCCGGTGAACCCTTGCCGCCGGGCCTGCAAGAAAAAGCGCAAGGCGACGGCTGGCTGTTCGCCGATGCCGACGGCATGACGCTTTATACCTTTGACCGCGATGAAGCCACACCGGGCAAATCCAACTGCACGGGAGAATGCGCCGTGTCGTGGCCGCCGATGCTGGCCAAGGGCGACGCCAAACCTCAGGGCCATTGGAGCATCATCACCCGCGACGACGGCGACCGTCAGTGGGCTTACAAGAACTTCCCGCTGTATAAATACGCATTGGATGCGTTTCCGGGGGCCACCTTCGGCAACGGCGTCAACAGCGTGTGGCGTGTGGCCTTCCGCCCCATCCCCACGCCCGGCGAAACCAAGATCGGCCAGACTGTGCTGGGCCAGGTGCTGACGGACGCCAAGGGCCTGACGCTCTACAGTACCGACGGGGCGTGCGCCAAAGACTGCCTGAAAACCTGGCAGCCCGTGGCGGCGCCGTGGCTGGCCAATCCGTTCGCGGATTTCACGATCGTCACCTCAGACAGCGGCTTCCGCCAGTGGGCGTTCAAGGGCAGGCCGCTTTACCGCTACGCACAGGATGTGGCGCCGGGCGAGATCGGCGGCGTCAAGGTGACGGGCTGGTCGGCCGTGGTGCTGGAGCCGGCCCCGCCGCTGCCGCCGTGGGCCACAGTGCAAGCCTCGGATGCGGGCGAACTTATCGCCAATGAAAAAGGCCTGACGGTCTACGCCCACGAATTCAACCCGCGCAATCGCCGCGGGCCGCAGAACTGCAAGGACGAATGCATCGACACGGCGCTGTGGTCGCCATTCCTGGCTGCCGACGACGCCAAACCCATCGGCAGTTGGGCCATTGTCACGCTGCCCGACGGGCGCAAGCAGTGGTCCTACAAGGGACGCAAGATTTACACCAACGCGTGGGATCAGAAGCCCGGGGACTTCAAGGGCATACGATTCGGCGGCGACCGGTCCTGGGCCGCGATCATGCGCTCGGGCCTGCCCATGCAGGGTGTTACTGTCGGCGGATAGAAGTGGCGGATAAGCTGCGGCAGCGCGCTTAATGCCCGCCGCCGAAATCCGGCGCCTTGCCGAGCGTGCCGATCACAACCGCGCCAAACAGCAGCGATAGGGCCGCGAAATACAGCGTCGGCAGGTAATTGCCGAAGGCATCATACGCCAGGCCCGCGCACAACGGCCCTAATGAAGCGCCCAGATAGAACGCCGTCAGCTGCAGGCCGTAGATTTTGCCGTAGGATTTCATGCCGAAGAACCGGCTGGTCAGGAAGGCCAGCAGGTCCACCTCGGCGGCGGCGGCAAAGCCCAGCGAGATCACGCTGAGGGCCACCACCCACTGCGGCGTGCCCTGTACCGACAGCATCAGGCAGCCGATGGCCGACAAGCCCAACAACAGGCGCGCCACCTTGGGGGCTGAAAAGCGGTCGAGCAGATAGCCGATGCCAACGCGCCCGATCAGCACCGCCGTGCCCATGATGCTGGCCACTTTGGCGGCCTCCACCTGCGGCAGGCCGCGGTCGATCAGAAGCGGCACCAGATTGATGATCAGGGCCGCGATCACCGCCGAGACGAAGAAAAATCCGATGGCGATTTTCCAGAAGGCGGTGCTTGTGCGGCTTTCAGCCAGAGTCAGGCCCGCGAGCCCGTGCGAGCCTGTAGTTAAAGCAGGCGTATCGGCGGCGTGGCTGGCCGCGGGCAGCTTGCGTTCCTGGAAGAACAGGAACAGCACCGGCACCGCCACAAAGACGATGAAGGCCGAAATCGCCAGGTAGCCGCCCTGCCAGCCGAAGGCCAGGATCGCCTTGGTGGTCAGCACGGGGGCGATGACGCCCGCCAGGCCCGAGCCTGCCAGCGCCACGCCCAGCGCCAGCCCGCGCCCCTTGTCGAACCAGATGTTCACCGTGCGCGTCCACACCACCGGCGTGGTGCCGCCGCCCACCAGCGACATCAACAGCCAGGCCGCGTAGAACACGGCGATGTTGGCGTTGATCTGCGTCAGGAGCACGTAGCCCACGCTGAGCAGCAGCATCGAGGCAATGCCGACACGCCGCGCGCCGAGCTTGTCGATGACGGTGCCGATGATGGGCGCGGTGATGGCGGTGCCCAGGATCAGGAAACTCGCCGCCGTCGAAACCTGACCGCGCGACCAGTCGAAGGCGGTCGCCAGCGGCAGCACGAACACGCCGAAGGTGTAGAATGGAATGCCGCTCAAGCCCGAGCCGTTGCCGACGGCCGAGGCCACCAGCGCGCGCCAGCCGCGCTTGAATTCCGCAATCGCATCGGCGTGCAACATTGCTCGTGTCCTTATTCTGAAAGAGTGAACGCCATCAGGGCGTCTGAAATATCGGGCGACACGCGCGAGTTGCCGCCCGCCGCCATGACCACGAATTGCTTGCCGCCGGACATGTATGTCATCGGCACGGCCATGCCGGGGGCGGGCAGGTCGGCCTGCCACAACTCGGCGCCCGTCTGCACATCAAGCGCGCGCAGCCGTGCATCCATGCTGGCGCCGACGAACACCAGGCCGCCGCCGGTGACCATGGGCCCGCCGATGTTGGGCGAGCCCCACTTCAGGGCCGCAGGCGCGGTGATGCCCCAGTATTTCGTCTGGCCCAGGGGCACCTGCCATTTCACGCGGCCGGTGTCCATGTCGATGGCGGTAACGGTGCCGAACGGCGGGGGCGTGCATGTTATGCCCAAGGGCGAGACAAACAGCCCGGCCTCGGCGCGGTAGGGTGTGCCCACCAGGTCCGTCCCCGTCAGCGGGTCTTCGGACGTTGGTTGATCGGCCGTGGGTTTATCGGATGGGGATTTGTCGGGGCTTGTCTTTTTAATCAGGCGCACTTTCAGGGCCAGGTTCTGGCCCTTGGCGATCAGCAGGTTGTGCGCCGGGTCGAAGGCCACACCGCCCCAGTTGCCGCCGCCGAAAGGAAAGATCAGCGTGCCGCGCTCGCTCGGCGGGGTGAAGGGGCCTTCATAGCGCAGTTTTCTGAACTCGGCCTTGCACCAGGCGCGGTCCAGAGGCGTTAAGCCCCACATATCATCTTCGGTCAGCATCTGGCGCGAGAAGGGCTCGGGCGACAGCGGGAACGGCTGTGTGGGCGCGGCGGCTTCGCCCGGAACGTCCGAAGCGGGCACAGGCCGCTCTTCGATGGGGAACACCTGCGCGCCGGTGTCGCGGTTCAGCACGATCACGCGGCCCTGCTTCGTCTGCTGAATGGCCACTGGAATTTGCGCGCCGTCCTTGCGGATGGTCACCAGCAACGGGTGGCCCGGCAGGTCGAAGTCGAACAAGTCGTGGTGCGTGGCCTGGAAATGCCAGACCGGCACGCCCGTGGCTGCCGACAGGGCAACGGTGGCGTCGGCCAGCGGGATATCGTAGGTGCGGTTCGCGCCATAGTAATCCGACGACGGGCTGGTCGTGGGCACGAACACCAAATTGCGCTCCGGGTCGGCGCTCATGGTCGACCACACGTTCGCGGCGCCGGTGTCGTGGGCATGCGCGGGCGGGATCGGGTCGAAGGCCCATTTCAGCGCGCCCGTGCGCGCGTCAAAGGCGCGTACGATGCCGTTGTTGGCGTCCGAGATCGAATCCCGCGCGCCCGCGGCCGCCACCACAAGATCGCCGATGACGATAGGCCCGGAGGTGGCCCCGCGCGAGGCGTCATTGGTGCCGAACGAATCAAAGTCGGCGTGGGTGACGTAGCCGGGGTGGCCATCGGCCGCGCCGAAATCGGCGCACGGCGCGCCGGTATCGGCGTCGATGGCGTAGACATGACCGAACACATCGGCTTTGAAGATGCGCTTCTGGCAGGCTTGGCCGGCCACGGGCGCCTGCGCCTGCCAGTATGCGACGCTGCGGCAAATGCCGGCCCGCCGCGGATTACTGTTCAGCGCAGCGGCGCCCTCTTTCCCGATATGCGGGTCGAACACCCACTTCTCGCGGCCCGTGGCGGGGTCAAGCGCGAAGACCCGGTTGAAGGGCGTGCAGTAGTAAAGCGTATCGTTCACATGGATCGGCACGGCTTCCAGGGCGGTCGGGCCCGTGGCGCTGCCGCGCGCGGAGACATCGCCCGAACGGTGCGTCCAGGCCAGTTTCAGGCGCCTCACATTGGCTGTGTTGATTTGATCAAGGATTGAATACTGGCTTCCGCCGGGGTCGTTGCCGAAGGCGGGCCAGTCGCCCCGCTGTTGCGCCGCCGCAGGCAGGCCCATGGCAGCGCTGACCATCAGGGCCAGTCCCATGGCCCATGCCGCAGCCCCTCCGTTTCGCATCAACGCTCCCCGCTTAAACCCGGCCCCGGCGGCCAGCATGGCACATCCGGTCCAGCCCGGCCCAGAAATGTGCCGGTGATTCGGGCTCCAAACCTGATTTTCCGTGCGCGGTGCCCAACATGCGGAAAGCCGGGCCGATAAGCGTTGTGGCGTGCGGGAAAACGGAGTCTTGATGGCGCATGCGTTTGGCCGCTGCGGGCCGAATGCTGCGTAAAGGGGGGCAAACATGGATACATCAGTATCGCGGCGGGCGGTCTTGGGCCGGGCGGCGGCCATTCCCGTGGCGGGTGCGGCGTTGTGGGCCTTAAGCGCGTGCGACGACACGCCGAAGGTCGAAGCTTGTGCCGGCCCCAACAACCTCACGGTCTCCGAGAACACGCTGCGCAAAGCCAGCAATTATGTCGAGCAGGCGGCAGACCCGGCCAAGAACTGCCTGGGCTGCGGCTTCTTCACGCCGGGCGAGGGCGGGGCGCGTTGCGGTAAGTGCGAAATCTTCCTGGGTCCCGTCAACGCGCAAGGGCATTGCGACTCCTGGGCCGCCCGGCAAGCCTAGCGCTGCTTGGCCACCTGCGCCGGCGTTACCTTGCCGCCCTGGTTGCCCCAGGACGTGCGCAGATAGTTGGCCAGAGTGGCCACTTCGTCGTCGTCCAGCAGGTTGCCGAAGGCCTTCATGTTCTTCCAGCCTTTTGCCGGGGCGGGCGTGATCACTTCCGTGCCGTTCAGGATAATATTGATAAGGGTTGAAGGGTCGTTGCCCTGCACCACGGCGCTGCCCACCAGCGGCGCACCCAGTTCCGAGCCCGGTGTCGAGCCCAAGCCGGTCGGCAGATGGCAGGTGCCGCAATGAATGGTGTACAGCGTTTCGCCCGCGCGCTGGTCTTTTTCGGCAATGGTTTGCGTCACGCCGTTCTCGATGGGCTTCAGGCTTTTCAGATACACCGCCATGGCGTTCACGTCGGCGTCGGATAGATGCATGGTGCTGCCGGTGATCACTTCGTTCATAGGCCCATACGAGCCCACGCGCGTGCCGTGGCCGGTTTTCAGATACGTGACGATGTTGTCCTGCGTCCAGCCCTTCAGGCCGTTCTGCGACGGCGTCAGGTTGACGGCGTACCAGGGCCTCACCGCGCCGCCCGTCACTTCGTCAAGGTACGTGCCGCCGCTTAAGGCCGCGTCGGCTTTCTCGGCCCCGAGCAGATTGCGCGGCGTGTGACATGCGCCGCAATGGCCCAGCCCCTCCACCAGATACGCGCCGCGGTTCCATTCGGCGGATTGGGCCGTGTCGGGCGTAAAGCGCGCGGGTTCAAAGAACAGCGCGTTCCACACCGCCATCAGCGAGCGCTGGTTGAACGGAAAACCCATCTCGTTGGCGGGCGGCACGCCAGAAGACGGCGGAATGGTTTTGATGTAGGCGAACAGCTCGGCCATGTCCTCGTCGCCGATTTTGGTGAAAGCTGTGTAGGGGAATGCGGGGTACAGGTGCACGCCGTCGTTATCGATGCCTTCGCGCATGGCGCGGGTGAACTGCTCAAGCGTCCAGCCGCCGATGCCGGCGGTGGCGTCCGAGGTGATGTTGGTGGAATAAAGCGTGCCGAAATCGGTGACGAAGGCGACACCGCCGGCAAAGGGTTCGCCGCCGGGGGCGGTGTGACAGCTGATGCAGTTGCCCGCCGCCGCCAGATACTTGCCTTTGGCCAGCGGATCGGGCGCTGGCGCGTCCGCCGGGCCGGCCTCGGCGGCCGCGTTATCGGCAGGGGCTGCCGGTTCGGGCGTGCTTTGGCTTAAGACTGGGTCTTGCGCCCACAGGGCCAGCGCCGCCGCCGTGCCGAGAATGCCCGTGAAAATCCGCTCTATCGCCATTGTCTTCGCCATGCTGCAAGGGTGCTTGGGCCATTCTAGACAAGTTAGCCTTTGGGGCCATGTCAGCCGCCGAAACTGCCCGCATTGCAAACTTGCCGCGCCAGCCCGGTGGGCGAACGGTTTTTGCAAGCGTCTTGGTGGGCAGGGTTGTTCCTCTAGACTTCACGTTTCCGCGAAAATGGTTCCACGAAAATCTGGAAAGGGAGGACGGTCCATGAAGCCCTTCGCAACCCTGATTGCAGCGGCCCTGTCATGCGTGTCTTTGTTCGGGTCTGCCGCCGCCGCGCAGACGCAAAGCCTGCCGATGCCCAGCAACATCCTCTATGCCAAGGACACTCCCGTCGTGGCGATGGCCGAGTGGGAAGTGGTGCAAAAAGGGGCCGCCGAGCAAACGGGCGCGCGCGTGCTGATCGCCGCCGGCGAGGCTGAATTGGCCAAGGCGCCCAAGGATGCCGTGCGCTACACTTCGCAGACCTTCACCACCCCCACGGGCACGGCGCGCGTGCTGAAGTTCACCAAGGCGGGCGGCGGCGTGCTGCACCAGATCACCACCGAGACGATCCTGGTGATGGTCAAGGGTACAGCCGAAGTGGGCGTGCAGGGTGTTTCCACCAAAATCGAGGCGGGCGACGTGGTCAACCTTCCCAGCGGAATTTTGCGCGGCGTAAAGGGCAAGGCCGAGGACGCCACCGTGCTGCTGTACACTGTCGGCCATAGCGCACCGTCCAAGAGCGTGGTCGTGCGCGGCAAGGACACCAAGGCCGCCGTTATCGCCGGGGGCGAGAAGGCGGGCGTGGGCGGCGCCAGCGTGGCCGTGCAGCGCTATAATTTCGAGGGCAACTCGGTGCGCGTGGCGCACCTTTCGGGCCGGGGCACAACCGCGCCCGCCGTGCCCAAGGAAGACGTGCTGATTTATCTGATCTCCGGGCGCATGGAAATCACCGTGGGCGATGAAACCAAGGTGGTGTCCGCCGGTGATGTGCTGCGCGAGGAAGCCCACAAGTCGACGCACTGGAACGTGCTGGAGGATTCCAGCTTCGTGGCCACCAACGCGCCTATGCCGCGCGCATCGGCCGCGCCGTAGTTCAAACACCGGAGCATCGCCATGACCTTCACCATGAAAGGCTTTGGGCTGGACGCCAACGGCCGGTCGACCTGGGTTGCTGTGGACATCCCGTTCAAGGAGGTGACGCCGCTGCACGCCGAAACCGAAAAGCAGGACGGCGCCTATTGGGGCATTTCCCTCAACCAGCCGGGCGAGCCTATCGGCGGCGGGCCTGAGGAAATGCACCTGACCAACCAGCCGCGCATGGTCTGGGTCATGTCCGGGCACCTCGACAGCACGCTGCAAAGCGGTGAAATCCTGCGCTCGGCCACGGGCGAAGGCACCTACGTCAACGGCCTGGCGCTGCATCACTCGTCTTTTGCCAAAAGCCGCGAGCCGGTGATCACCTTAAGCCTCACGTTCCCCGGCACCGTCGACTACGTGCTGAAGAAATAGGGGGCCGCGATGAAATTCGTCTGTGTTGACGTGGACGCCCACGGCCATTCGTTCTTCAAAGAGGTAGATCTGCCGCAGACGGGGTCGCCTCAGCGCATCTCGTCGAAGAACCAGAACGTTCTGTACTGGAAAATGAGCTTGTCGAAGCCGGGCCACTTTATCGACTTCACCAAGGCTCCCGATCTGATGATTCTGGCCGTGTTCTCGGGCCAGATGAACATCACGGTCAGCAACGGCGAAACCCGTCACTTTGCGCGCGGCGATCTGGTGACGTTGTGGGATACCACCGGCCAGGGGCACATCACCCGCTTTACCGGCGATGAAGACTGCCAGGTGCTTTACATTGCGGTGCCCGACAAGGGCACGTTTGTGTAAGTCCACTCTATATATAAGCATACATACGCCGCATATCAGCCGCGCATGGCCGTGCGGCTTGCGCTGCACAGCCCCCTTTGTTTGAGGTATTCCCGTTCCGCAGGTCTGGGCCTGACGCAATTGTGACGCATGCTGTTGGCGGGGGGCTTGTTCCAAACACCACCCCTGGTCTTGCGGAAACCAAGCCCGCAAGACAATACTACGCCCCTATCACGTTCAGAGGGCCGGGGGATTTTCATGTCACGCGCGCAGGCATTTTTCAAAAGCAGGTCGTTCACAAGCATGCTCTCGCGGCGTACGGCCATGGGCTTGGGTCTGGCCGCCGCCGCTGCGGTCGGCGCCCGCGCTGTGGCGCAGGACGACGACGCCGAGAAGGTGAAAGTTCCCAAATACAAGCCCATGGGCCGGGGCGCGCCGGGCGGGCGCATCGGCGGGGCCACACGCGGCACGCCGCCCGAAAGCCTGAAGATGCTGGCCCTGGCCCCCGACCATGTCGGCTACGCCGCGCAGGCCCAGCCGGTGCTGTACTGGTATCTGTCCGATCCCATCGACGGCGCCGTGTTCACCATCAAACCCGCCGATGGATCGGGCGCAGTGATGAAGAAAGACCTGACCGGGCCGCTTGCGAAAGGCGTGCAGGCCGTGTCCGTGGCTGAACTGGGCATCAGCCTCGAGCCCGAGAAGGTCTACGAGTGGAGCATCAGCCTTGCCGCCGACCAGCCCAAGGACATCAGCGCGCTCTCGCGCGGCCTTGTGGCCGTGCGCGCGGCGTCATCGAAAGTGACCAAACAGGCCGCGAAGGCCAAACCGGAAGCGCTGCCCGAACTGTATGCCGAGAACGGCTATTGGTACGACGCGATTGACGGCATCAGCCGCCTGATCGCGGCCAATCCCGCGGTCAATTCCTACAAGCTGATCCGCGCCGGGATGGTGGAACAGGTGAAGCTGTTCGACGTGGCCGACTTCGACCGCGGCGTGATGTAAGGCTTTTTGGCCGCGCCGTTTGAGTCCGAAAACCGCTTCCCACTTTTCGGAACGAAGTTCTAATCCTGCTTCAGCGGCACCAGATAAATGGTGAGCGGCTCCTGCTTGCCTTTCACCGTCACCGCGCCGACTTCGGTCGTTTTAAAGCGGCCGCCGATCAGCTTCTTGGTGGTGGCGCCGATGATGATGCGGCTGACGGCCTCGGGATCGCCAGGGTCCACCACACTTTTATCGTAGCTTTCAAAGCGCGAGGCCGTGTTCACCGTATCGCCGATGACGGTGTAGTCGATGCGTTCTTTCCCGCCTAATGCGCCCGCCACCAGGGGGCCGGTGTGAATGCCGATGCGCATGCCCACCTCGGGCTTGTTGGCGGCGCGCCATTCGGCGTTCAACGCTTGCAGCCGCGCCGACATGGCCAGCGCACACGTTACGGCGGCTTCGGCATCGGCGGCCTGTTCGGCCTCGGTCAGCCGCCCGCGCGGAATCCCGAATACGACCATGATGGCATCGCCGATGAACTTGTCGATGACACCCCCATAGCGGCCGATCACCTCGGTCATGGCGTCCATGTAGTTGTTCAGCCACTCCATCAGTTGCTCCGGCTCGGCGTTTTCCGATACCGACGTGAAGCCTTTCAGGTCCGAGAACAGCACGGTCGCCACCACACGCTGCGATTTCGGCACATTGCCGTCCATGAACGAGTCGCGCTGCCGCCACAGTTCCTGCGCCACGTCGCGCGAGACGTGGCGGGCAAACAGGCCCATGACGGCCTGACGGTCCTTGTTCTCGCGGTACGAGACATAGCTGGTGGAAGCGAAGGCCGAGACCAGCCAGCCCGTGGCGGGGGCGACCGAAGGCAGCCAGATGAACTCGCGCAAGTTCAGGAACGCGAACCCGCCGATGGCGCCCAGGCCCACAATCAGCCCGGCTGCGAACACCACAGGCGAGCGCAAGGTAAAGCCCGCGCATGTGCCGACGGCGCACCACAACAACAGCATGGCCATTTCCCAGCCGCCGCTGAAACTGCCGCCGAAGCTACCAATAGGGCGCTGGCCGGGTTGCGTCGCTAAACGCAGGAACTGGGCGACCAGATGGGCATGCAGTTCAGCCCCGTACAGCGGCTGGGCGCTGGCGCTGCGTTCCAGCGGTGTCAGGAAAAAGTCCTTCACGCTTTCGCTGCCGACCCCGATCACCACTGCTTTTCCGGCAAACGCATCGGGTGGGGTTTTGCCGTCCATCACCTCGGCGACGGTGTAGCGCGCGAAAGCCCCCACGCCGGCACGGTAATCGA
>JAEUKM010000409.1 GCA_016793085.1 Rhodospirillaceae bacterium | reverse complement strand
GGCAAAGGCAACTTCAAGGACGTCGCCAAGGACCGGGGCATCGACAACCCCGGCACCCTGGGGCGCGGGGCCGCCTGGGGCGACTATGACAACGACGGCGACCTCGACCTCTATATTGGCACCATGCAGTCCTCGGGCCGGCCGGGCGATCCGGGCAATCCGCCGGCCACCTTGATGAAAAACCTGCTGAAAGAGACCGGAAAACCCAATTTCGAGAACGTCACCCGCGCGGCGGGCCTGATGCGCGCCGGAAATAAGCGGGACGCCGAATTGGGCGGCGTCGGCGATACCGCCGGCGGCGTGGGTTTCGTTGATTTCAACAACGACGGCTGGCTGGACATCTTCCACCGCAACGCCGACGGCGAGATCGACAACGCCCTGTTCCGTAGCAACGGCCCAGGGGCCAATGGCGTGACCTTCACCGACGTTACCGCCGAGTCCGGTATTGCGATGCACAACGTGGTGAAGGAAAGCAACAGCCAGGGCGCCCCCACTTGGGCCGACTTCGACAACGACGGCGATATGGACCCCCTGGTGACCAACGAAGGCGACTACCAGGTGCTGTTCCTCAACGACGGCGCCAAGGGAAAAGACACCAAGTTCATCAACATCATGGACAGCCGCCGCCCGCCCTCGGGGCTGGCCTTCCGGCTGGCCGGCAACGCGCAAGGGACTTGCCTGGGCGATATCGACAACGACGGCGACATCGACGTGTTCCTGCCGCTGGCCGACCAGGTGAAGCGCCTCTACCGCAACGACATCGACAAGGGCCCAGGGGACAAAGGCGGACTGACTTTTACCGACATCACCAAGACCTCGGGCATTACGAACAGAGGTGGGGCGCGCGGCTGCGTCATGGCCGACTTCGACAACGACGGCTGGCTGGATATTTACGTGAACAACGGCGGTCCGCAGAACATTCTGATCAACGACGTCATCGACGGGTTCCCGCCTTTCGTGCGGTTCTTCATCGCCTGGGAGCCTGATTACAACGTGCTGTACCGCAACCTGGGCAACGGCACCTTCGAGGATGTGACCAAAGGTTCTGGCGCCGAGGGCTACGGCATCGGCTCGGGCGTGGGTGCGGGTGATGTAAACGGCGACGGGTTCCTGGACATGTTCGCCACCAACCGCACCTATTACAGCAGCTTCAAGCGGGTCAACATTCCGCAGTCGAGTTGGCTGTTCCTGAACAAAGGCAACAAGAACAACTGGATCAAGGTGGCCCTGACCGGCACCACCTCGAATAAGTCCGCCATCGGCGCGCGGGTGACGGTGGTCAGCGGCGACTTGAAGCAGACCCGTGAGCGCGTACCCGCCCACGGCTATAATTCGGCCAACGAACCCCTGGAAACCTTCGGTCTGGGCGCCCGCAAGGCCGTGGATTACATCGAGGTGCGCTGGCCCTCGGGCAAGGTGCAGCGCATCGAGAAGCCCGATCTGCGACAAATCGTGCAAATCACCGAACCCAACTGATCGAATAGCCGAAACACGGCTTGAGGCCTCCCCTGCCCGGTCCTTATGCTAGGCGCTTATGATGCTGGGCGCTTAAGGTCGCCGACCGGGGAGGACTAAGGCATGGCTATATCGTTAACGCGCCCAGAGTTGTCGGGCACTTTCGGGGCGGTCACCTCCACCCACTGGCTGGCTTCTTCTGTTGGCTTCGGTGTGCTGGAACGGGGCGGCAACGCCTTCGACGCGGCGGTGGCCACCGGTTTGACGCTGAGTGTGGTCGAGCCCCACCTGAACGGTCCCGGCGGCGAAGCGCCAATGATCCTGTACCACGCCAAAACCAGGCGCACGGTGGTGGTAAACGGCCAGGGTGTGGCGCCCAAGGCCGCCACCATCGCCAAGTTCCGCGAGTTGAACCTGGATATGGTGCCCGGCACCGGGTTTCTGGCGGCCTGTGTGCCCTCCACCTTCGACACATGGATGCATGTGCTGTCGAACTACGGCACCATGACGCCCGCCGAAGTGCTGGCCCCGGCCATCCACTACGCCCACAACGGCTTCCCGCTCTTGCCCTCCATGGTCCGCACCATCGCCATGGTCCAGAAACTGTTCAACACCGAATGGAAAACCTCGGCGGCCCTGTGGCTGCGGAACGGCGAGTTGCCCAAGCCCGGCGAGTACCAGAAGAATCCGGCCTTCGCCGACACCTACGCCCGCATCGCCAAGGAATCAGAGGCCGCGCGCGGCGGACGCGAGAAGAAAATCGAGGCCGCCCGCGCCGCATGGTCCGACGGCTTTGTCGCCGAGGCCATCGACAAGTTTGTCAAAACGCCGGTGATGGATAGCTCGGGCCACCGCCACGCAGGACTCATCAACGGCGGCGACCTCTCGAAGTGGCGCGCATGGGAGGAGCACCCCGCGACCTTCGATTATGCGGGCTACACGGTTGCTAAATGTGGTCCCTGGAACCAGGGCCCGGTGTTTCTGCAACAGTTGGCGCTGCTGGCGGGCTTTGACCTGGCCAAGATGCCGCCGACCAGCCCCGAATTTGTGCACACCGTGGTGGAAGCCGCTAAGCTGGCCTTCGCCGACCGTGAAGCCTATTACGGCGACCCCAGTTTCGTGAACGTGCCGCTGTCGCAACTGCTCGACAAAAAACACAACGACGCACGCCGCAAGCTGATTACAGACAAAGCGTCATTGGAAGATCGCCCCAGCGTGCTTGAGGGCTTCAAGATCATCCCCACCCCGGTCACGGGCAAGGATGAGAACATCGAGGCCGCCACCGAGAAGGCCATGCCCATGGGTGTCGGCGAACCCACCGTGCGCCGCGACGGCTTCACCAAGGGCGATACCGTGCACCTGGATACGGTGGACAAGGACGGCAACATGCTGTCGGCCACACCCAGCGGCGGCTGGTATCAAAGTTCGCCGCTCATCCCCGAGCTTGGGTTCTGTTTAGGCACGCGCGCGCAGATGTTCTGGCTGCAGGAAGGCCACCCCAGCGCACTCGCCCCGGGCAAGCGGCCGCGCGCGACGCTATCGCCCTCCATCGCCATGCGCGACGGCGAGCCCTACATGGCGTTTGGTACGCCGGGCGGCGACCAGCAGGACCAGTGGACGCTCAACAGCTTCCTGTATCACGTCCATCACGGCATGAACCTGCAGGAGTCCATCGAAGCGCCGATGTTCCACACCGACCACTTCCGCAGTTCGTTCTATCCGCGCGAAGCCAAGCCCGGCTCGTTGCAGATGGAAGGCCGCTACCCCAAGGAAACCATCGACGAGTTGAAGCGCCGCGGGCACGTGGTGGAGGTGGGGCCGGAATGGTCGCTGGGGCGCAACACGGCGGTCTCGCGCAAGGACGGCATCGTGCGCGCCGCCGCCAGCCCGCGCGGCCAGCAGGGCTATGCGGTGGCGCGTTAAGCCGGTGCGGCGTTAAGTCGCAGGCGCTCGCGCGGGTTTCACCCACACCCACATCAGGCCTGCGGCGATGATGACCAGCGCCAGGCCGATGTAGCCGCGCTCGGGATCCCATACCGACGGATCGGGGATGCCCAACAGCCCCGATTTCGGGCCGTAGCCGAAGAAAGTATAGACCGTGGCGTTCCACAGGCCGTGGCAAGCGCTGGGGACGACGATGGACCCGGAACGCAGGCGCAAAAGGCCCATGGCGAAACCAAAAGCCGTGGAGCCGATCACGTATTGCGGCACTTTGATAAGGGGCTGGTTGAAATCAGCCTCGATGAACGGCACCGCCAGATGCCAGAGGCCGAAGGCCACGCTGGTCCAGATCACGGTCTTGGCGGGCGAGAACCCGGAGCGCTCGCAAGCCCCCCACAGCGCGCCTCGGAACAAGCCGTCCTCGCTCAACATGGTCAGCGCGAAGGTGACCAAGGCATTGAGGACGACGCGGCGCACCGCCGTGGTGGTGGAGTAATCCTTCAGGTCGATCAGCCCCGCCGCCCATGCCCCCAGCGCCACGATGCCGATAGGCACGACCACATACAGCAATGCAACTGCATAGGATGGGCCATCGCCCAGCACCAGGCCGACCTCGCGCCGGGTCAGCTTCATGCGCACCCAGACCGCGATCATCAGCGCCACGAGCCAGAGATTGTAAAGAATGCTTTGGCCGGTCACGGCCTGCAGCAGCGGCGAGCCGATCACCGCCGCCGCGGCGATGACCAGCGGCGACGTC
>JAEUKM010000257.1 GCA_016793085.1 Rhodospirillaceae bacterium | reverse complement strand
GCGTATCAACAGCCTGGAGGCACAAAGGAGACGGCTATGGCGCAGATCGCTGATCGCGGCTGGATCGGCCGCTGGGAACGCCAGCCGACCCTGGACTCCGAAAGCTATTCGGATTTCTGCGAGGGCATCCGCAAGTTCGCCCAGGAAGGCACCCGGGGGCCCGCCATGGCGGCCGCGTCCAAGGCCGCCGAAGCCGCCAAAGCCAAAGGCGTGGACTTGACGCGCATCAATGATATCCGCAGCGTGTTCGACCCCGTGCCGCAACTGGCGGTTCGGAACAGGATGATGCGCACCTTGCAGGAAATGACCTGGCGGGGTTTGCGCAACGCCTACTATGCCGACGCCCAGAAGTACCTGGACGAACTCAACGCCTATGACAAAAAAGGGCCCGGGACCGTGGAGTGGAGCGCAGACTTCAATGCCCCCGCCTACGCCCAGCAGCCCATTCACATTCAGCCGGGCGGCTATTACGCCGATCCGCTGGCGGGCTACTGGTATTACGACGGCAGCCATTCCTTCTTCATCGGCAAGAACACGCAGGACGAAGGCCACCTGAGCTGCGCCAACAGCGCCAAAATTCCCGCCGACGGAAAGGTGAAGCGCATCATGGATATCGGCGTGTCCGTCGGCCAGCTTACGGTGGGATTGAAAGAACGGTTCCCCGACGCCGAGGTGTGGGGCATCGACACGTCGGCCCCCATGGTGCGCTATGCCCACAAGCGGGCGGTGGACTTGGGCGTGGCCGTGAACTTCAGCCAAAGAAACGCCGAGGACACCAAGTTCCCCGACGCTCACTTCGACATGATCACCAGCTACATCCTGTTCCACGAAGTCCAGAACGACCGCATCGAAACTATTCTGCGCGAGGTCTACCGCCAGCTCCGGCCCGGCGGCACTTTTTCGATCTTCGATTTCCCCTACGATGTGAAGCAGATGCCGCCGTTCATGCAGTATATCTTCACGCTCGACCGCGTGGACAACTGCGAACCCTATGCCATGGAGTTCGTGACCATGGATTTCACCAGGCTGTTGAAGCGCGTCGGCTTCCAGGTGGAAACCGGCCCAGACCAGATCTACGCGGTGAAAACCATCTACTGCACCAAGCCTGCATAACGCCGACCGTACGCCCGATCTATTCAGCGGCGATGCTAAGCTGGCGCTCGGTCACGGCTGCGCGCCATTCCTCGCCCAAGAGATCGGCGATTTGCCGCAGGCGCGGGTAAAGATTGCGGGTAATCTCGCCCTTGGTCACGGCCGCAGTCATGACGCGTGAAGACAAGCAGCCGCGCACCTTGCCGTCCGACAGAATAGGCACCGCGATCACACTCTGCGATTTGTAAATCTTGCGTTTCTGGCGCGTGCCGATACGCCAGACATTTTTGACGAAGTAGCCCTTGGCCTGGGCAATTTTGATGTCCTCGCGCACTTCCTCCAGCGTGATTTCCTGCGATAACGGATCTTCACGCGCCACCCGCAAAATCGCCGCGCGCTCGGCCTGCGTGCAGTGGGCCAGATAGACCGTACCGGCCGCCGTGCCCATGTAGGGAATGTGCGTGCCCGCGGGCGTGCGCACCAATTTGTAGGGCGTCAGCTCGTCGGTGGGAATATAGGTGTACATGGCCGTGGCATGGGGCAAATCCAGCTCGAGCGGCCACAGATAATCGCGTGCTTCATTCAGCAAAACACGTTGCAATCGCGGCAAATCAGGGTTGGTCTGACGGTAGCCGAACGATAGGCGGTTCACTTCGGGCGTGAGCGTGAATTTCTTATTGTCGTTGCGCACCACGTAGCCTAGACGCACCAGGGTTTGCAGCACGCGCACGGCCGTGGTGCGTGGCACTTCCAAAAGGCGCACGGCTTCAGCGGCGGTCAACGAACCCACCAGATTGATCAGTTCCAGGGCCTCAAAGCACTTCTGGGTACTGCGCAGAAATTCGCGGTCGATGGTTGCGGCGGGCATTAGAACATCATGTACGGGGCCGCGGGCGCGGCGGTTGTGTGCGGCATCGCCGCCATGATACCGCAGCGCGGATGCGCCGACGAGAGAGAGCGTGCAGCGCAGATCGAGTAACCGTTATTCGGTTGCAGCGCCCAGGCCCGTTTTCAACCGCGGGGGCGGCCGCCGTCGGGGCGAATTCAGCGCTCCACGCCCGACTTTACGCCCACCTGACCTTTTACGAATGGCGCGAGCGTTTTTCGCACCATCATGCGGAACAACAGGCCCGGAAAGAAGCGCTTGAGCAGAACGTAAAAGCCCGTTGGCGGCACCAGCACGTTGATCTCGCGGTCCTTGCGGACAACGCCGTTCAGCACGATGCGCGCGCATTCGGTAATGCTCATGCCCTTGGCCTGGGTGTCGTCGATCTGGTTCCAGGTCGAGCCGTCGCCTTTTAACGCCGATTGGGAAATTTTGGTGGCCACACCCGCGATCACCAGCAGCGAAGCGCCGATGTTGTAAGGCGCGCACTCTACCGCCAGGGTTTCGAAGAATCCGTGCAGGGCGTATTTCGCAGCACAGTAGGCGCTGCGCAGCGGAATGCCGAATTTGGCGGCAATGCTGGAGGTCACGACAAAGTGCCCGGCTTTACGCGCGATCATGGACGGCAGGATTTTTTTGGTCAGCCCCACCACCGCAAAATAATCCAACTCCATGATCCGGCGGTCGACAGCCAGATCCGTGTCTTTGGCCAACGCACGCTGCGATATACCTGCGTTCTGCACCATGATGTCGACATGGCCGAAATGCGCCAGCACGGCTTCCACCGCTTTGCCTTGCGCGGTTTCGTCCACCATGTCGAAGGGTACGATAAGGACATCCGCGCTATTGCAGGCTGCGGCAACGCGCTTCAGTTCGTCCTCGCGCCGCGCGGAGAGAACCAATTTCGCGCCCTCCGCGGCGAACCCATAGGCCAGCCCCTCGCCGATGCCTGAGGATGCGCCCGTGATCCAGACAACCTGATCCTTGAAACGCATGGCGGCGGTTCCTTACGTGGGTTGGTTGGCGTGCTGTTCCGGCTCCGGAATGGGCTTCAGGGTATGCAAGGGTCCGAGCGTGATCAACTGCGGCCACTTGGCGGCAACCGCCGCCACCACACCCAGGACGGCGATACCGCCCCCCACCACCGAGCGCACGGCCCCGAACAGCGCCGCCGTGGCGCCGCTTTCGAAGGCGCCCAGTTCGTTCGACATGCCGATGAAGACGAAGTTGATGGCCGACACCCGCCCGCGCAGATGGTCGGGCGTAATGACCTGTTCCAGTGAAATGCGCACCACCACACTGACGCTGTCGAACACGCCCGTCAGGAACAGGCAGAACAACGACAGATACAGGCTGGTCGAAAGACCGAACCCGATGGTCGCAAGCCCGAAGCCCACCACGCACAGCAGCATCACGAAGCCCGGCCGTTGCCAGGGCGGAATGCGCGTCTGTATCAGCGCCATCAAGAGCGCGCCGAGCGCAGGAGCCGCGCGCAGCCAGCCCAGGCCCGTAGGGCCTACTTCTAAAATGTCCTTGGCGAAAATCGGCAGCAGCGCCACAGCCCCGCCAAGCAGCACAGCGAACAGATCAAGCGTAATGGCCGCCAGGAACAATGGGTTGTTCCAGACAAAGCGCATGCCCGCCAGCGCCTCGCCCCAACTATGCTTGGCATCCGTGGGCGGCGGATCGATGCGCGGCAGGGTCAGCAGCATGGCAATAAAAACAAGCTCACACGCCGCCGCCACGGCATAGGCCGCGACCGTGTTGCCCGTGGCCGCGATCAGGATGCCGCCCACCGCCGGGCCCGAGGCTGCCGCGAACTGCGCGCCCGAGGATACCCAGGCGTTGGCGTGAACGAACTGCGTGGGTTTCAAAAGCTGCGGCAGAATCGTGCCCACCGACGGCGAGGAGAATGCGCGCGATACGCCCACCAGCGCAACCATGGCGAAAATCACCGCAGTCGGCGCATTGAGCAGCGTGGCGGCCAAAAGGCCCAGGGCTGCTACGAACATCACGGCGGTGGCAAACACCGCCAATGAGCGGCGCGCCATACGGTCGGCCAAATTGCCCGCCGGGATCATAAGCAGCAGCACCGGCACCAACTCCACCGCGCCG
Source organism: Rhodospirillaceae bacterium (assembly GCA_016793085.1). Taxonomy (GTDB): domain Bacteria; phylum Pseudomonadota; class Alphaproteobacteria; order Rhodospirillales; family Rhodospirillaceae. Next base: position 957 of record JAEUKM010000257.1, on the reverse strand, counting down.
ACAAAGCCCAGCGCCCAGGCGCTGCCCGTGATCTCGTAAAGCTGCCAGCCCACCGCCACGACAATGATGCTGAGCCCCAGGGTCCCGGCGATGCGGCCCAAGGTCATGGCGCGGACATAAGGATTGGAGAGTGAGATGGGCGGTGCGGCTGCAGCGGTCATTGAACGTGGGCGGTGAACGGACGTGTGCTGCGCGTGTTATGCCGCTTTCTCGTCCGGCGCGTCGGGGGCCCTTTCGGGGCTGTATTCGAGGGCTGGTTTTTCCGGCCGCTCGGGCGCGGGTGCGGCCTCTGGGAACGACAGGATCACGCGCAGACCCGGGTGGTTGTCTTCGAGCTTGAGATCGAGGTTGTGCGAGCGCGCAACCGCCTGCACCAGACTTAAACCCAGACCGCTTCCGGGCGATGTGCGGCTTTGCTCCAGCCGGAACAGTCGCTCCAGCACCTTCTGCTTGAATTCATCGGGAATGCCCGGCCCCGTGTCGGCGACGACAAAGCTGGGCTTGCCGTTCAGCAGGGTGGAGACAACCGTAACGCTTCCGCCCCCGGGGCTGTATTTGATAGCGTTGTCGATGAGATTCGCCAGAGCTTGGGCGACAAGATTGCGCTCGCCCTTGGCGTACAGGCCGGGCTCGAACCGCGCGGTGAAGGCCAGGCCCTTTTCTTCGGCAATTGGCCCGTACATTTCAGCTACGTCTTCGCCGATGGCGGCCAAATCGAGCGCGATAAAATTCCGCTGCAAGCCCGCTTCGGCCCGCGCGATGCGTAAGAGCGCCGAGAACGTGGCCAGCAGATTGTCGGCGTCTTCAATGGCGCTTTCGATCACCTCGCGCTGATTGGGATCGGTCAAACCCCGCAGGCTCGATTCCAGGCGGCTGCGTAATCGGGTCAAAGGCGTGCGCAAATCGTGCGCAATGTTGTCCGAGACCTGCTGCATGCCTTTCATCAGGCGCTCAATC